>CATMIT010000019.1 GCA_950069165.1 uncultured Flavobacteriales bacterium | reverse complement strand
GTTGAATTCTAGCTTCTGTATCTTTTGGATCATTTTCAATTAACTTGTCTATAAGAACAACTACTCCTGATATTCCCTTTTCTGTGTAAAGTTCAGTTATGTCTGTCAGACCAAGATCTATCAAATCATCTTCATTATCTTTCCTAATGTAATAAAAATAAGCTTCATATTCTTTAGGATTAAGTTCTATTGCTTTAATGTAATCTTCTTCTGCAAGTTTATAATTAGTAAGGAGAAAGTTAACATGACCTCTTTTTGCATATCCTATACTTTTCTTAGGAAATAGAACGATTAAATTATTCGAAATTTCTAATGCTTCAGAATTTTTATCGGATAAAATTAGAGTGTTTATCTTATCTATGTAGAAGTTAAAATTAATTGGGTTTAAATAAAAAGCATTTCCAGTAAGTTGAGATGCTTCCATAGGTCTTTGGTTTCCATTTGTTTTATTTAAAACATCTGTCCTTACATTTCTAAAAACTTGATCTAATGCAGTGTTTTCTAATACCATATTTTTGCATAAACTCTCACAATAAACACTGTTTTTGCTATCACCATCTGCTGCAGTGTTTCCGGCATCAGTTGAAAAAGCAATCAGAGAACCTGTTGGTGGAGGTATCTTTGCAAGTCCATCACCTTTTAACGATCTTGTGTTATTCCAATTTTTTTCAAAAGGATTATCTCTGCAGGCATCCAAGATTAGAATATTTACTTGATTTGTCATTCCAGTTAAATATCTCATAATGTCTTGAACGCTAATACCAAAATCTTGCACATCATATTCTGATGCAAATGTCTCTTTTGTTGGAAGTAAGTAATTCTCACCACTTACTTGGATACCATGTCCTGCGTAATAAATAAAAGCAACATCATAATCCTGTCTTTTATCACCAAACTTTCTGATTGTATTTTTAAATGATCTTTTATCAGCAATATTGGTATCTAAAATAACATCAAAATCCAAAGAATCTAATGTTTTGGCAATAAGTAAAGCATCATTTACAGGATTCTTTAACTCACCTTTGTCATAATTAGCATTACCAATTACAAGTGCTAATCTTTTTTCATCTTGAGAAAATACTAGTAAGGGAAAACAAAGTAATATGAGAAGTATTTTTTTGATAAGGCTAAAGTATAAAAAAAGTCGGGATGAGAGGACGACAATTTACTAGAAATAACACCTCTAATTGTAACCCGTATTGTAAACTCTAGATTTCAAAGAATTAATGTTCAAATATATACAATTTATTTATAGGGATGAGAGGACGACAATTTACTAGATTAGACCCCTCAAAAGGTACCCGAATAGGTCCCCCGTATTTCCATTTGCTTTAAAACTCTGACAAATATATCAATTATTGCAATATCAATTTCTTATTAATTGTACCATCCTCTGTTTCAATCTTTAAAAAGTATATGCCTTTAGCAGATTCTTCTAAATTAATTTGTTGAGTATAGTTTCCTGCAAATTCATTCATGATTTCTTTAAATAATAACTTACCTATTGAATTAATTTAATTTGATTCCAATTGCAGAGCCTTCAATACCTTCAAAATGTTCAGGTTTTACAAATCTCAATTCACCTTCTAACTTTTGAGTTGCCTCGTCAAAATTAAATACTAATTGAATTGAGCCAGGGGAAAGTGTTAAGGATTTTGTTTTCATTTTACCATTTGCAACATATTGAAAATCACCTTTTGATGCTTCTGAAGCTTCTCCTTCAAATACTAAAGCTGGATTATCTTTAGCATTCAAATAATTCTCAGTAGTTAATATCCCATCTAGTTCTTCACTTTTAATTGCAGAAGTATTTAGAATCACTACAACACTTGAACCATTAAACTTAGCTTTATAATCATTACATTCAAAATAATCATTACATTCAAATTGAATCATAGAACCACCAAAGTCAGCGTTTTGTTGTTGAATAATTACTTGTTCGTGAGCTATGTCTGCTGGAACTTCATAATCTGCTTCAGCGTTTTTATCATTTTCATTGTTTCCACAACTCATTATTGTACTGATAAAGAATAGTATCCCTAGTATTTTTATTGCATTTTTCATAGTTATAATTTTTTTAAGTTAGTAGTAGTTTTTTCATAAAACAAAAGTATAAAAAAAGTCGGGATGAGAGGATTACCCACAGCCCTCTTTTACATGATTACAGTAAGTTTTAAAGCTAAAATTTGCACCGCTTTTTTCACCGCTAATCAATTCGCTTGACCAAACTTATAAAAAATATTGGGATTTACGAATGAAGGAATTATTTTTTTAATAATTTTATTCAATGAGAGATTTATTATTCAAATATTTACTAAAATCCCATTGATCAGCATATATACCGTAGATATAATCCATCTCATATTTAACGACATATTCCTCATTCCTTCCTTCTTCAAAATTTACATGATAAACATATACTTTAATATCATTCCTTTTTAATTCTTCAAGAAACTTTACATGACTACTAAGGTAATGCCTAGAAATCGCTATATGTTGTACCCCTAGGCTTTTCAAAGTTTGAAGCCTATTATCCCCAAAAGAGTCAATAATACATTGTGAAGGGATAGCTGATCTTATCCCTATTTGTAGACCAGTCTCTAAAGCATCAAGAGTGAACAACTCCATCATTAATCTAGTTCTATCTAAAAACGCATTAGCAAATAATTCTGGCTCATTTATTTTATCAGTAACTAAAATAGCATCTTTATGCTCTTTAAACCACAAATTTATTCTTTCAATATCTATCGGTGTATATTTTCCTAATATCTTATAATTTAGAAATTCTTCATTAGATACAGGCGTCTCCCCTTTATAATTTGTAAGCGTCACCCAATAATCCCAATCATGAGTTGCAACATATCTATTATCTGAGGTTTTAATAATATCTAATTCAAATAATCTAAACCCATTAGCATAACTAGTTTCTAAAGCTTCTAATGAGTTTGTATAAGGAATACTATCAATTATTCCTCCAGCATGGGCTATATATCTATTTGTATCAATAGCATATTCTGAGAAATGTTGAGTTAGATTTACAAGAGCAGTATATGGTTGACTATTAATTCTATTGAATCCAGAAACATTTAAAGCAGTAATTAATTCCTTATTATTCTCAATGAATAATGACTTATCCTCTTCTTTAGGAATATAATCGGATAAGAATTTAGCATTATGTTTGATATTAGCCCCTCTCAATATTATATTCGGTAAATCTATTTGATAAATAGGCTTTTTATCTTCATGCAAATTATCTTTACTAGAATTTGTGAGTAAATATAAACTACGTTTTCCTGTACCTTCAAATATAAATGAATCTCCCATTTTTAAATGATCTGGAAAAATATACAGAACAGTATTAGTCAGTATATCTTCTTGATCTAAAAAATTAATAAAATCACCAACTAAATAATCGACAGCAGAAACAGAAAATTCAAGATTTGTATTCTGAGGAGATAAATGTTTTCGCATTCTGTTATCATAATAACCATTTGGAAAATGAGTATCAATTGTTGATAGAAAAAGTGCAAACGGTTGATCTGTATGTTTTTTAGCATTTAAAAATAGTTTTGCTTGATTAAATAAATCTTTATCATGTAGAGAGATATCCTCTCCAAATGAATTTTGATCAATAATATCTTTTATTCCTAACGCAAGCAACATGTCTTCTGTGCCTGAAAATTTCGCATCATTAGTTATAAAAGACATAGTGTATCCAGCCTTCTTTAATACATGAGAAAGGCTTGTTATTTGACTATTAAAAGATGTCTTAAAAATAGAATTGCCATGTATATTAAAATAAGCAGGCATGCCCGTCATATATGTGTAAAGAGAGCCACTTGTCCACTCACTACCCTTTGCTGGTTCTATATCAAAATATTGCCATTTATTTTTTAACTCTCTTAGTTTTGGAGTTAAATATTTCATTTTATCACTCAAATAACCCCTTTCAATAGATTCTAAAGATATGATTATAATATTTTTCCCTTTTTGTGCTTTGACATCTGAAGGAGTTATATAATCAGTAATTTTTAAATCATTCAAGGAATTATTAAAATTTGTATCACTAATACTAATTATTGAAATAAAATCAGAAGCGGAATATAAAATCCCTTCTTTCAGAGTCATTATGAAAATAAAATAAAAGACAATAAAAACTTTCAAACAAACAGAAAAGATTTTTGGTATTCTTCTTGGAATCAAATATCGAAAAGGAGCAGCCTTTATTATTGTCATAGATATTTTCTTTGAAGAATAAATTAAGGAAAATAATAATAAAAAAATAATTAGAAAAATAAATAATTGAACATCAAAAAACTGAATAATACCGAAAAGGTCTCTTGTGTTAAAATGTATATAAAATTTATAATCTATAAAAGAATCTGATATATAAATAGAAATAATCTGAAGAAGTATAATTAATGAAGCTAAAACAGAAACCAAGAACATAACTATTTTATTTCTCAAAAAAGAAACAGCTACCATGAATAGAATTATTAATGATAAAATATTGAATGTAACGAACATTTTAAATTCAAGTAAGTAGATTAATAAAAAACAAAAATAGAAAAAAGTCGGTATAAGAGGATTCAAACTCCTCCCCTTATAAATCCCTCATAAACATTTTTGCAATATATTTTCCTAAAATATCAAACTCAATATTTACCGTATCACCAACTCCTATATTTTGAAAGTTAGTATAATCATAAGTATAAGGTATAATCGCTACCGAAAAAGAAGTGTCCTTAGAATTTACTACAGTTAAACTCAATCCATTTACACAAACTGAACCTTTTTCCACTGTCATATTATCCGATTGCTTGTGCTCAAAAGTAAAAATATGCGAACCTTTTTCCTCTTTTATTGCTGTGCATTTTGCGCTTTGGTCCACATGCCCCTGCACCATATGTCCGTCCAATCTATCACCTAATTTCATGCACCTTTCCATGTTTACTTTACTTCCTACTTTCAAAAGTCCAAGGTTTGATTTATCTAAAGTTTCCTTAATGGCAGTTACCATATATTTATCGCCATCAATATCAACTACTGTTAAACAAACCCCATTATGCGCCACAGATTGATCAATTTTCAACTCCTTTGT
Organism: uncultured Flavobacteriales bacterium; assembly: GCA_950069165.1. Classification (GTDB taxonomy): domain Bacteria; phylum Bacteroidota; class Bacteroidia; order Flavobacteriales; family BACL11; genus DUAL01. Next base: position 14,410 of record CATMIT010000019.1, on the reverse strand, counting down.
AATGTTTGATTTTAAGGTAATATTTAGATTACTCCCTTCATTTTCAACTTTAACAACCTCAGCTATTTGCTCAATTATTCCTGTAAACATTTACTGTACTTTTTTTGTATTTCCCCTTATCAAAATCACTGTTCCTTTTAATTTATAAGAAGAAATTCCATTTAATTTTAATTCATTAATAGTGCAAACATAAAAATAAACTCCTTCACTGCAATCGCCCTTTTCACCTCTTTTTCTTCCATTCCAATTTATTTTCACCTCATTAGTTTGAAAAACCTCTTGCCCCCAACGGTTAAATATTTTCATATCCACACTTTCAATATGCTTGTTTTTTATCGGCACGAAAAGGTCATTCACATTATCCTCATTTGGCGAAAAAACATTTGGCAACTTATATTCTGGGCAATTTTCAGCACAAATTTGGTTGCTAATTACACTTTCATTACCGAAAGAATCAGTTGCCGTAACTACATAACAGCCAGCAATGTAGTTCAAATTTTCATAAAAATAATAAGTGCTATCCATTGTAGTAATAAACTTTTTATCGTTCCCATTTAATAGATAAATAGTATAAATTTCTGTATCCTCCAAACAGACACTATCACTCTCAAAATAAAAATGCAGTTGGCTGTTTTTACAATCCTCTACAATAGTAATTTCAGGAGGGCAAGGAGGGGTGCTATCAATCGGAGAGCTGCACAAATTATTACTTAAATTGATAAGTGGACTAATGGTTTTTGTGCCAGAATACCTGCCGATTGTTTTCACAAAATAACAATACATTTCTCCATTTTTTAGCCCCTTGTCCAAATAAAAATTATCTGTTGTTGTGGCGATAGAATCAAAGACGATAGCATTTGGATTTTTCCTAAAAACAACAAAAGCAGTATCTTCCCAAGGTGTATTACTTTCTAAATTTAGCACTATTGCATTGTCCTGTGGGCTAAGGGTAAGCCAATGGGATGTTGCCGAACTTTCTCCTACCAAACTTCCATCAAAAAGCTGAATTTTATAAAAATATTGCTTGTCGTTTGCCGAGATTCCAACATCAAAATAAGTAGTATCATTTATACCGATTGAAGTATAAACAGAATTGAAATTCTGCCCATCTTCTGAGCGAGAAAGTTCGTAAAAGGAATTAGTAGAAAAAGTTACATCTTTTGGTTTGCTCCAAGCCACATACATTGCATTTGCCAAATCCGGATGGTTTACACTCACATTGGTAATTAGTGGACTAAAATTCAAAAGTTCTGCACATGCCTCTTCTGATACAATACTTTCTGCTCCATCTACAAATTTTGCTACAATTCGATAACAATAATTCACTCCTTCACTCAGGCCTTCCCCATTATTATCATCTACAAATAAGGTATTGTTGAGCCCGATTACTTCTCCGATTTTTGAAAATCCGCTTCCAATAGGGATGCCTATTGTGCAACTGTCAAAAGCCAAATTGCTTATTGCCTCTTTTCGGTAAACTAAATAGGAAGTTGCATTGCTGCAAATACTTTCGTTCCAAGAAATAGCAATGGCTTTTTGCATCTGCATTACACTATCTACTTTTACATTCTCTATTTTTGGAGCAATAATTTTTATCTCCACGGATTGCATGGTAGAAAGCGCCACAGCCGAATGGGATTGCTCCTTTACTTTCAGCACCAACCCATAAGGGCTTTTTCGCACATCTGCACAAAAGGTTGGAATGGTCAAATTAGTGGAAATACTTTGTGTATCTACAATTTCAGAGAAGGCAAAAAGCCCAGAAGTCCCACTCAATTTAATTTTTTGAAAAGCAGTATCTACAATGGTGCTACCAAAGGGAACAGTGCTACTTCCCCAATAGTAATTTCCAAAATTATCGGTAAAAATACTGTCCTCATCCCATGCTAAAATTGCAATATTTAAACTATCGCCAGCAACTACACAAAAACTATTTTGTACCTGAATTTTAGGTGGTTGGTTATTAATGGTATTAGGTGCAACAGTAATTTGCATATCCCTCATAATACTACCAACTTTCACTCCATTTCGCCACTCTTCAATCAGAATTGTAATATTATATTCGCCCACCATTGTAGGACTATCCCAAATCAGATTTCCGCTCGCATCTATGGCCAAACTATTAGAAGCATCTGGGAATTGATAACCCACAATATCATTTCCATTTTTTCCTTTACAAGAAATTAAATCATAACTTAAACTATCTCCATCCAAGTCGTATGCAGAAGGATTATGAATAAAAGGAATGCCTACCACCGCTTTATCAATTGGGGAATGGAGTAAAATGGGCGAACTATTATTTCCAATTAGTGGATTTATCATCAAAATACTTTCTAAATAAAAAGAAACATCCACCGAGTTTGGAATATTTGCAACTCCTGCATTTCTGTTAGGATCTTCCATAGCAATAATATAAGTACCTACTGCCGGAAAAGTATGCACTCCAAAATATTCGTTTTTTGAGATATTAATTCCTACTAATGTTTCAGAAATTCTAGGAAAAGTATCTTGTGTATTATCTGAAAATATAAAGTATAATTCTGTTCTTTGCTGATGGGCAAGCGTGGTGGGGTCGGTAAAAGTTATGAGTGTTATTTCAAAAGTTAATGGCCCTATTTGTTTGTATGTTATCTCGCCAGCCCTGTTGTGTGTTGCCATCATTTGCAAGGAGAAAAACAATAGAAAAAACAATATATAAACTTTTTTTAGCATTAATAATCAATTTCTTGCACTTCCATTTTTTTAGGTTTACGCCTATATTCATATTTTTGGTTTCGTAATTGAGGAGTAAAACCAGCTTTTTTTATACACTGCACTATACTTTCGGATGTAAAACGGTGGGGAGCACCTGCTGCAGAAACCACATTTTCTTCCAACATGATAGAACCCATATCATTTGCGCCTCCATGCAAAGTAAGTTGAGCAGTATCCGCTCCAACGGTAAGCCATGAAGTCTGAATATTTTTAATATTCGGAAGCATAATTCTGCAAATAGCAAGCATTCGGATATACTCATCAGCAGAAGTTTCATTGTTGATACCTTTTACCCTTTGCAAAAGCGTTCCATCATCCATAAATGGCCAGGGAATAAATGCCAAAAAACCATTTTCTCCTTCTGGTTTTTGGGCTTGCACCTCCCTAATTCTAACCAAATGATCAAAGCGTTCTTCTAGGGTTTCAATATGTCCGAACATCATGGTGGCAGAGGTGGTTAAACCTATTTGATGAGCGACTTTCATAATATCTAACCATTCTTGTCCAGTGCATTTTCCTTTGGAAATAAGTCGCCTTACCCTATCACTCAAAATTTCTGCACCCGCTCCTGGCATGCTATCCATTCCTGCTTTTTTAAGGGCAGTCAATGCTTGCAAGTGAGAAATTCCACCAATTTTACAAATATGTGCTACCTCTGGCGGACCTAATGCGTGTAATTTAATTTTTGGATATAGTGTTTTTAATTCACTAAAAAGTTTGCAGTAATATTCCAATCCTAAATCAGGATGATGACCTCCTTGTAAAAGCAGTTGGTCGCCACCAAATTTAATGGTTTCCTCAATTTTTATTTTGTAAGTTTCTATGTCGGTAATATAAACTTCTTCATGCTTGGGATGGCGGAAAAAATTACAAAACTTACAATTAGCAGTACATGCATTTGTAGTATTCACATTCCTATCAATCTGCCATGTTACCATATTTCCAGGCACTTGTATTTGCCTTAATTTATTTGCTACACCCATCAACTCTGTGGTTGGCAGATTCTCAAATAAAAACTGTCCTTCCTCTGCCGTTAAGAAGTCTTTTTTTAATGCCTTTGCTATCAATTGCTTACTCTCCATAAAAATCATTAGTTTTGCGACTTCAAAATTACACAATTTATATGAAGACGCTAATCAAAAAGAAAACAACAATTTCTGATAAAGATAACTTAATTCTGATATGTGATAAAAAAATCAATTTAAAAAGCTTTGATTTCAGTAAATCAGAACTTGGTTTTATCGAAAAACAGCAGAAAGAAAAGAAGGAAATTATTGCTATAAATCAGTACAGTAGAATGATTTTTGTTGTAAACCCAAAAAAAGAGAAAAATACCAATCAACGCCAAGAAAATTGCAGAATGCTAGGTGACCAATTACAAGGAAATTTAAAAGATAAAAAGTCCGTACTTATTGTGGATCTAAAAGGAAATCAGAGGGAAGTTTTGGTAATAACTGAGGGAATGGCATTGGCCAATTATACTTTTACAACACACAAAACAGAGGCAAACCCAAATAAATTAGAAACGATTTATTTATGTAAAAATGCAAATAAAAAAGATATTGATGAATTGCAAAACATTATTGATTCCGTTTATTTAACAAGGGATTTAGTAAATGAACCTTTTTCTCATTTAACAGCAAAAGATTTAGCAGAGTCGGCAAAAAAAGCCGGAAAAAATAGTGGGTTTAAAACAACTATTTTAAATAAAAAGAAAATAGAATCTTTGAAAATGGGAGGGCTTTTGGCGGTAAATAAAGGAAGTATTGATGATCCCACTTTCTCCATAATGGAGTGGATGCCAAAAAAGGCTACAAACAAAAAACCTATTGTTTTGGTAGGAAAAGGAATTGTGTATGATACGGGAGGTTTGAGCTTAAAACCAACTGCCAATTCTATGGATATGATGAAGGTAGATATGGGTGGAGCTGGGACTGTAATTGGGGCAATGCATGCCATTGCTGCTAATAAAATTCCTGTTCATGTAATCGCTTTAGTTCCGGCAACTGACAATCGTCCATCTGGGAATGCCTATGCTCCTGGGGATGTCATTTACATGCATGACGGCACATCAGTTGAGGTACTAAACACAGATGCAGAAGGAAGATTAGTTTTGGCTGATGCTCTGAGTTTTGCAAAAAAATACAAGCCAGAATTGGTAATTGATTTAGCAACCTTAACAGGTGCGGCAGCTGCTGCAATTGGTCATTTTGGAATTGTAAGTATGCATGAAGGGGCTGAGAAGGAACATACTACTTTGAAAAAAATTGGGGAAGAAACCCATGAACGCTTGGCTGAAATGCCTTTTTGGTCCGATTATGATGAATTGATAAAATCGGATGTTGCCGATATTAAAAATTTAGGAGGGCCTTTTGGCGGAGCAATTACTGCTGGTAAGTTTTTGGCTCATTTTACCGATTACCCTTGGATACATCTGGATATTGCAGGGTCAACTTTTGTGAAAGCAAAATATGGGTATAGAGGAAAAGGTGCCACAGGAATGGGTGTAAGATTGTTATATCATTTCATAAAAAACAGAGCGTAATGGCAAAAATTAAAGTTGGTATTTCTGTTGGAGATTTGAATGGAATTGGGATGGAAGTTATCATCAAAACTTTTTTAGATAATAGGGTGATGGAACTCTGTACCCCTATTATTTTTGGTGGGGCGAAAACATCTTCCTATCACCGAAAAGCATTAGAAATAAAAGATTTTAGTTTTAACATCATAAACAAAATAAAAGATATAAATATTAAAAGAGCAAATCTGCTAAACTGTTGGAATGAAGAAGTTGAAATCAAATTTGGGGAACCCTCAGAAACTGCTGGGAAGTATGCTTTTAAGTCCTTAGAGAAAGTAACAGATGCCCTAAAAAATAAGGAGGTGAATGTTTTGGTAACTGCTCCTATTAGTAAAGCAAATATTCAGAAAAACCAAAGTGCATTTATTGGGCATACCGAATATTTAGGACAACAATTTGATGGAGACCCTTTAATGATAATGCTATCTGACGCCATGCGAATCGCTTTTGTTACAGGACATATTCCGCTTTCAGAAGTAGCTAATTCTTTATCAGAAAAAAAGATATTATCTAAAATAGAGCAGTTGTCAAAAACCTTAATTCAAGATTTTGGCATTTCAAAACCAAAGATTGCAGTAATTGGATTAAACCCTCATGCTGGGGAAGACGGCATGCTAGGAACGGAAGAAAAAGAAATTATTTTGCCAGCTATCAAAAAGGCAAAACAGAAAGATATTTTGGCTTTTGGGCCGTATTCTGCTGATAGTTTTTTCACCAAAGAAAATTTACAAAATTTTGATGGTGTTTTGGCCATGTATCACGATCAAGGGCTAACGCCATTTAAAACCCTTTCTTTTTCAGAAGGGGTGAATTATACCGCTGGACTTTCTATTGTGAGAACTTCCCCGGTTCACGGAACGGCTTACGATATTGCTGGTAAAAATTGTGCAGATGAAAAATCGTTCAGAAATGCGGTGTATATGGCATGCGACATTTACAGAAAAAGAAAAGAATATAAAGAGCTCACATCTAATCCTCTTTTATCGAAAAGGACTAAAGAAAAACAGAAGTACTAAACTTTAACTGAAGAATAAAAAACATTATCTTTGCACTCCTTTTTAAAAAATAAAAAGATGCCTAAACACAACATAAGAATAGCGGGGCTGAAAGAGGGGGAGCATAGGCAGGGGTTTGAAATAAAGGATAAGTTCTTTCAGGTATATGAGAGCTCGCAGGTTAAGGCGGGGAGTTTTAAAGTAAACACCCTAGTTGTAATAAGAGGGATAGACAGGAAACTAAGGATAGATATTGAAGGAACAATTACAAATTTGTTGTGTGATTATTGTGCCAGAGAATTAAACTGGCCAATTTCGATAACATCAAATTTTGTGATTAAAGAGAGCGAGAAGGAAATGGATAGCACAGATGAAGTGATTTATGTTCTCTCGAATCAGCATCAGTTAAATATAAATCAGCTGATTTTTGAAATGATAAATCTTTCCATTCCAAGCAAAAGAACGCACAACAAGAGCGAGCAAGAAGAAGGAAAATGTGACAAAGAAATGCTTGAGTTGATTGAAAAATATGCTACAAAAATAAAGCAAGAAGTTGACCCAAGATGGGAAGTATTAGATAAATTAAAGTAAAAACAAAATAAAATGGCACATCCAAAGAGAAAAATATCAAAGCAAAGAAGAGATAAAAGAAGAACACATTATAAGGCGTCTACTTCCACAATGTATAATTGTCCTAATTGCGCAACACCAGTACTATACCATAGAGTTTGTGAAGAATGTGGACATTATAGAGGTAAGCAAGCTATTGCTGCAAAAGCCAACGCCTAAATTCTAATAATTTTGTAGTTTTAGCCCCTTTATGATAAAACTATAATATTTCCAATAATGAGGATTGGAGTCGATATAATGGGAGGTGATTTTGCTCCTGAAAAAACCATTCATGGAGCAATTCTTGCTTTTAATGAATTATCAAATAACGAGCATATTGTTCTGATAGGAAATAAAAAGAGTATTCTAAAAGAGCTTTTACATCACAAAGTGGATGAAAACCAGTTTGAAATTGTTGATGTGTCTCAGGTTATTGAGATGGGAGAACATCCCACAAGAGCATTCAAACAAAAACCAGATTCATCTATTGCAAAAGGCTTTGAACTTTTGGGCAATGGGGAAATTGATGGTTTTGCATCTGCCGGAAATACTGGAGCTATGTTTGTTGGGGGTTTTTACACTGTAAAAGCGATAAGTGGTGTTATTCGACCTTGTATTTCTACTATTCTACCCAAAGAAAATGGATCAGTAGGCGTTTTGTTAGATGTAGGAGCAAATGCCGATTGCAAACCAGATGTGCTTTATCAGTTTGGTATTTTAGGTTCGCTTTTTGCCGAATTTGTTTGCGGTGTAAAAAACCCTAAAGTAGGCTTACTTAATTTGGGTGAAGAAAAAACCAAAGGAAATTTACTTACACAAGCGACCTATAGCATGATGGAAGGCACTGACGATTTCAATTTTATTGGCAATATTGAAAGCAGAGATATTTTTTCTGAAAAGGGGGATGTAATTGTTTGTGATGGATTTACAGGAAATATTGTGCTCAAACAAGCAGAAGCCTTTTACAACCTAATTACTAAAAGAGGAATAGAAGATGATTATTTCAATCGATTCAATTATGAAAATTATGGGGGGACACCTATTTTAGGACTAAACAAATCAGTAATTATTGGGCACGGAATTTCAAATGAAATCGCGATAAAAAACATGATTATTTTAACCAAAGATGTAGTGGAATCAAAACTGATAGAAAAAATAAAAGAAACATTAAGCTAATGACAAAAACAAGAGCAGCCATAACAGGAGTTCAGGGCTATGTTCCTGATTATATTTTAACCAATAAGGAGTTGGTAACCATGGTGGATACCAATGATGAATGGATTGTAAGCAGAACAGGAGTGAAGGAAAGAAGGATTTTAAAAGGGGAAGGAAAGGGAAGTTCTGAATTAGGAGCAGGTGCTATAAAAGGACTTCTAGAAAAAACAAATATTGCTGCTGAGGATATTGATTTAATCATTTGTGCAACTGCAACCCCTGATATGATTTTTCCAGCAACAGCTTGTATAATTGCCGATAAAGTTGGGGCTAAAAATGCTTTTGCTTATGATTTAATGGCGGCTTGTTCGGGCTTTTTGTATGCACTTTCAACGGCATCTAAATTTATTGAAACCGGAACCTACAAAAAGGTAATTGTTGTTGGAGCGGATAAAATGTCATCTATTGTGGATTACACTGATAGAGCAACATGTATTATTTTTGGGGATGGAGCAGGTGCAGTAATGTTGGAGCCAACAGAAGATGGATTAGGAATACAAGATGCTATTTTAAGAAGTGATGGTTCTGGAAGAGAATTTCTGCACATGAAAGCAGGAGGGTCGGCAAAACCATCCACTCATGAAACAGTTGATGCTCGTGAACACTTTATTTTCCAGGATGGACAGCTAGTTTTTAAAGCAGCTGTAAAAAGTATGGCAGACGTATCAGAGGAGATAATGAAGAAAAATAATTTAACGGCAGATGATATAGCTTGGCTTGTTCCTCATCAGGCCAATAAAAGAATAATTGATGCTACAGCCAGAAGAATGGGGGTGGGTGACGAAAAGGTAATGCTTAATATTCAGAAATACGGAAATACAACCAATGGAACAATTCCGCTTTGCCTTTGGGAATGGGAAAGTAAGCTTAATAAAGGAGATAATATTATTCTTGCTGCTTTTGGAGGAGGATTTACTTGGGGTTCTATATATCTGAAATGGGCATACGATTCAAATAAATAATTACTTTTGTATTTTAAATAGAGAAAAAATGAAAAAAATGACCTTAGAGGACATTCAAGAATTAATAAAGTTTGTTGCAAAATCAGGAGCTACGGAAGTTGATTTGGAATTTGAGGGAATTAAAATTTCAATTAAATCTCCTACTAAAAAAAGAAGGGGAGAGAAAGAGGAGCTAGTAACCATTATCCAACAAGCCCAAGCGGCTCCATTGTCGGTTTCTACACCTACTATAGTTAGTGATCAGGTTGTGACAATTCCTATTTCAGAATCATCAGAAACTACCGAAACAAAAAGTGACAATAGCAATTATGTAACCATAAAAGCGTCTATGATCGGCACTTTTTACAGAAGTTCAGGACCGGATACAGATGCTTTTGTAAATATTGGAGATGAGATAAAAGAGGGAAGCGTTATCTGCATAATTGAGGCCATGAAACTTTTTAATGAAATTGAGTCAGAAATATCTGGTAAAATTGTAAAAGTTTTGGTGGATGACAATACGCCTGTTGAGTTTGATCAGCCATTATTTTTGGTTGATCCTATCTAAAATTTCACAAAAAATAAAAAAGAAGAATGTTTAAAAAGATTCTAGTTGCCAACAGAGGCGAGATTGCGTTAAGGGTTATCAGAACTTGCAAGGAAATGGGTATAAAAACGGTTGCGGTTTACTCTAAAGCGGATGAAGATAGTTTGCATGTTCGCTTTGCTGATGAGGCAGTTTGTATTGGCCCAGCTCCAAGTGCTGAATCCTATTTGAAAATTCCAAATATAATTGCTGCAGCCGAAATTACCAATGTGGATGCCATTCATCCCGGCTATGGTTTTTTGGCCGAAAATGCCAATTTTTCGAAAATATGCGCTGAAAATGGAATCAAATTTATTGGAGCATCTCCCAGGATGATAAAAAATATGGGAGATAAAGCATCTGCAAAGGAAACCATGAAAAAAGCTGGCGTTCCTACCATTCCAGGTTCAAAAGGACTGATTAAAAATTTCGAAAGCTGTAAAAAATTAGCAAAAGAAATCACTTACCCAGTAATGTTAAAAGCAACAGCTGGTGGTGGCGGAAAAGGAATGCGATTGGTTTGGAAAGAAGAAAATTTGAAAGATGCTTGGGATAGTGCAAGGCAAGAATCCAAAGCTGCTTTTGGTAATGATGGCATGTATATGGAAAAATTTATTGAAGACCCTAGACATATAGAAATACAAATAATTGGGGATAGAACAGGGAAGGCATGTCATCTTTCGGAAAGAGACTGTTCTATACAAAGAAGACATCAAAAGTTGGTTGAAGAAACGCCCTCCCCTTTCATGACTAAAAAATTAAGAAAAGAAATGGGTGAAGCCGCCATAAAGGCAGCTGAGGCCGTAAAATATGAAGGGGTAGGAACAGTAGAATTTTTAGTAGATAAGCACAGAAATTTTTACTTTATGGAAATGAATACGCGTATTCAAGTGGAGCACCCCATTACAGAAGAGGTAATCAATTACGATTTGGTACGAGAGCAAATAAAGGTGGCTGCTGGCATTCCTATTTCAGGAAAAAATTATGAGCCACAACTACATGCTATTGAGTGCAGAATAAATGCGGAAGACCCTTATAATGATTTCCGACCAAGCCCAGGCAGGGTTACTAATTTCCATACTTCTGGAGGGCACGGCATACGAATAGATACGCATGTGTATGCCAATTATGTGATACCACCCTTTTACGATTCTTTGATTGTAAAACTGATTGCCGTTGCACAAACAAGAGAGGAGGCAATAGCAAAAATGTCAAGGGCTTTGGAAGAGTTTATAATTGAAGGGGTAAAAACTACCATTCCATTCCATTTAGCACTTATGAAAGATGAGAATTTTCGAAAAGGAAATTATACCACTAAATTTATGGAAGATTTTGAGTTGTAGTTAAATCGCTTGTGGTACTTTTTTACTTATCGTTAGTTTTTCCACTGCCGATACAATAGCATCTTTATCATAACCACATTCTTTTCGTAATTCTTCTTGGGTGCCATGGTTGATAAATTCATCTGGTATGCCCAAACGAACTACCTCCGCTTTATAATTGTTATCGGCCATAAATTCCAATACTGTCGAACCAAATCCTCCTTGCAAGCAGCCATCTTCAACAGTAATTACTTTATCAAATTTTTGGAAAATAACATGTAGTAAATCTTCATCTATTGGTTTTACAAAACGCATATCATAGTGGGCAATGCTAAGTCCCATTTTCTTGAAATCTTCTTCTGCATTTATTGCAAAATTTCCAGCATGTCCAATGGTAAGAATTGCTATCTCTGTTCCCTCTTTTACCATTTGACCTTTACCTATCTCTAACTCTTTAAAAGGAGTTTTCCAATTTATCATCACTCCATTTCCTCTGGGGTATCTTATAGAAAAAGGTCCTTTGTTTGGTAATTGAGCAGTATACATCATATTGCGTAATTCCTGCTCATTCATGGGGGCAGTAACCACCATATTTGGGATACATCTGAGATATGCGATATCGTAAGCACCATGATGAGTAGCACCATCAGCACCGACCAATCCACCTCTATCCAAGCAGAAAACTACATTCAAATTTTGCAATGCAACATCATGTATAAGTTGGTCATAAGCTCTTTGCATAAAAGTGGAATAAATATTACAAAAAGGAATTAGCCCTTGGGTAGCCAATCCTGCTGAAAAAGTAACTGCATGCTGCTCCGCTATTCCTACATCAAAAGTTCTTTCAGGCATCTGCTTCATCATTAAATTCAAAGAACTTCCCGATAACATGGCGGGGGTAACCCCTACAATTTTATTATTTTCTTTTGCCAGTTCTATGATGCTTTTACCAAAAACATCCTGATACTTTATAGGGGCATCTTTTTTTATCTTTTGTTTTATTATTTTCCCTGTTTCTTTTTGAAATAGTCCAGGCGCATGCCACTGGGTTGCACAGCCCTCTTCTGCCGGATTATATCCCTTCCCTTTTTTTGTTAGACAATGTAAAATTTTAGGACCGGGAATATCTTTTAAATCTTTTAAAACACTGGTTAAATGCTTTACATCATGCCCATCAATGGGTCCGAAATACCTGAAATTTAAGGATTCAAAATAATTACTTTCTCCTAGCAAAGTGGTTTTTACTGCTCCCTCTACTTTTTGTGCTATCTTTTGTGCATTTGGTCCGAACTTACTGATTTTTCCTAAAATCCGCCAAATTTTATTTTTTGCCCTATTGTAAGTTGGTGAAGTAGAAATATCAGTCAAATATTCTTTTAGAGCCCCTACTGCCGGATCAATCGACATGCAATTATCATTAAGGATAACCAATAAATTAGAGTGTTCTGCCCCAGCATGATTTAAGGCCTCAAAAGCGATTCCTGCTGTCATGGAGCCGTCTCCAATTACTGCAATATGTTGTTTTTTATTGTCTCCTTTATGTTTGGATGCAAGCGCCATTCCCAATGCAGCTGAAATGGAAGTTGAAGAGTGACCAGCTCCAAAAGTGTCATATTCACTCTCACTCCTTTTTGGGAAACCACTAATTCCCTTATACATTCTGTTGGTATGGAAAATATCTTTTCTGCCAGTGAGTATCTTGTGTCCATAAGCTTGATGTCCAACATCCCAAACCAGCTGATCTTCAGGAGTATTAAAAATATAATGTAGAGCAATGCTAAGTTCCACCACTCCCAAACTAGCGCCCAAATGCCCTCCTTTTTCTGAAACAATATCAATAATAAATTGTCTTAACTGCTTGCTTAATTCAGGCAACTGATTTTTTTTCAATTTCCGTAAATCGGCAGGGCAATTAATTTTGCTCAGTAATGGTCCTTGTGCGTACGGGCTCATTTTTAAAATAATAAAGGTTGTTTTTTGCAAAGATAAAAAATCTTCACAAATAGGGAGAATCTAAATTCTTAGCTTAGAATAAAAAATATTATTCTTTTGCTGATGTTATTCTTTTGAAAAGTCCAATTTATTACCTTTGTGGCAAAAGAAATTTAATAAATGCAAAGGATTAAAATAAAAGACTTGCTAAAAGAGCAAAAAATTACAGAAGGCGTTCTTATAAAAGGATGGGTTCGTTCGTGCAGGGGAAGCAAAAATGTTTCTTTCATTGCGCTTAATGATGGTTCCACAATTAATAACATTCAAATTGTAGCAGAAGCAATTCATTTTGAGGAAAAGCTATTAAAGCAAATTACAACAGGGGCTTGTATTGAAGTTGTCGGTAATGTGGTGGAAAGTAAAGGCAGTGGACAAAAAATTGAGATTGGAGCAAAGAAAATTACCATTTTAGGACATGCGGATGCGAATGATTATCCACTTCAACCAAAAAAACATTCCTTAGAATTTTTAAGAGAAAAGGCGCATTTGCGTTTCAGAACAAATACCTTTTCTGCTGTTTTTAGGTTAAGACATGCCCTAACTTTTGCTGTGCATCAATTTTTTAACGATAAAGGGTTTTTTAATTTACACTCGCCAATTATAACAGGAGCTGATGCGGAAGGTGCTGGTGAAATGTTTCAAGTCACGAATTTTGATTTAAAGAATCTCCCAAAAAATGATAATGGAGAAATTGACTATAACAAAGATTTTTTTGGTAGCAAAACCAACCTTACTGTTTCAGGGCAGCTAGAAGCGGAATTAGCAGCAATGGGCCTAGGGCAAGTGTATACATTCGGCCCTACTTTTAGGGCAGAAAACTCAAATACTTCTCGTCATCTTTCAGAATTTTGGATGATAGAGCCGGAAGTTGCTTTTGCAGATTTAGAAGCAAATATGGACTTGGCTGAGGAATTTTTGAAATATTGTATTCAGTATTGCATTACAAATTGTGCAGATGATTTGAGGTTTTTGGATAACAGACTTTCAGAAGAGGAAAAGAATTTGAAAAAAGAAGAACGCTCGGAAATGGGGCTTTTAGAGAGGTTACAATTTGTAATTGAAAACGATTTTGAACGCTTAACTTATAGGGAGGCTATTGATATTTTAAGAAATTCGAAACCAAATAGAAAGAAAAAGTTCAAATATATTATTGAAGGATTTGGCTCTGATTTACAATCCGAGCACGAAAGGTATTTGGTAGAAAAGAAATTCAAAAAACCAGTAATCATAACGGATTATCCTAAAGGGATAAAGGCCTTTTATATGAAGATGAATGAGGACAATGAAACCGTAAGGGCAATGGATATTTTATTCCCCTTAATTGGTGAAATTGTTGGCGGATCACAAAGAGAGGATAATCTAGAACTTCTGGAAAAAAGAATGGATGAAATGGATGTGGATAAGCAGGAACTTTG
>CATMIT010000018.1 GCA_950069165.1 uncultured Flavobacteriales bacterium | reverse complement strand
TCCTCAACAACTTCTTCAGTAGTTTCTTCTGCTTCTTTTTCTTCAGATGATTCTACTACTTCTTCAGTTGCAGTTTCTTCTTCCTTTTTTTCTTCAACAACTTCTTCAGTAGACTCTACTTTTGTTTCTTCTGTAGTAGTTTCCTCAGTAGATTCTGCAACTTCTTCAGATTCCTCCGCATTTTTAGCATCAACTGCTGCTTCTACTTCTTCTTTTAGTTGGGAATTTTTAAGTGCAATTGCTTTTGCTTTTTCTTCCTTCACTGTTTTTTCAGCTTTCAGTTTTTCCTTAGCAGTATCAATTTTTACCTTATTCAAACCAGCTATTTCATCAGCAATTTTCTTTTCTTTACCACCCATCCAGCTTTCAAATCTCTTTTCAGCTTCTGCTTCATCAAAAGCACCTTTTGCAACCCCTACCAGTAAGTGTTTTTTCATCATCACACCTTTGTAGGATAAAATTGCTCTTGCAGTATCTGAAGGCTGGGCGCCTTTAAGCATCCAATTTACAGCACTATCAAAATTAATTTCGATAGTTGCAGGATTTGTGTTAGGGTTATAGGTTCCTAATTTTTCAATTAGTCTTCCGTCTCTTTTTGACCTTTGGTCGGCCACTACAATATGATAAAACGGTTTTCCTTTTTTCCCGTGTCTTTGTAGTCTAATTCTTGTTGACATTTTCTTTTTTTATTTGGTTAAACCATCTCGTGATTAGTCCTCATTAATAAGGGCTGCAAATGTAGATATCTTTTTCTAAACTACAAGTAATGAATAAGATTTATTTAATACCATTTTTTCAAAGCTAAAAAAGCTAAATTATATCGGAATTATTGAGTATTTTTGCCTTCCGATTTTTTAAATATTTAAAATATGAGCATGAAAGAACAGACAAAGAAGATGTTGACAATAAACGATTTCAAAAACACTATATTATCTGATTACAGATTGATAAACGAATCCCGTGACGCAAGTCTGTTAGGCAGGAGAGATGTGCTCTCTGGAAAGGGTAGTTTTGGTATTTTTGGTGATGGCAAAGAACTAGCTCAAATTGCACTATCTAAAGTGTTTAGAAATGGCGATTTTCGCGCTGGATATTACCGAGATCAAACCCTTATGATGGCTATGGGACAATATACAACCAGAGAAATGTTCTCACATTTATACGGAAACCCTGAGCTTTCAGCTGAACCTAGTTCTGGCTCTCGTCAAATGATGAATCATTTTGGAACACGATTTTTGAATGAGGATGGAAGCTGGAAAAACTTAATGGCACAAAAAAATTCTACTTCCGATATGGCTTGCCTTACTTCACAATTCCCACGATTGGTCGGTTTGGCACAAGCATCCAAAGTTTACAGAGAAAATGCAATATTAGCTAAAAACAACACCAAATTTACCAATGGAGGAAATGAAGTAGCTTTTGCTACTATTGGCAACTCCTCTTGTGCAGAAGGTCACTTTTTTGAGGCAGTAAATGCTATTGGCGTATTGCAAGTTCCGGTTGTTATTTCGGTGTGGGATGATGATTATGGTATATCGGTTGCTAATGATTTGCAAATGACAAAATCAGATGTATCAGAAGTGTTGAAAGGATTCCAAAGAGATGAAAAAGGAGAGGGCTTTGAGATTATGAAAGTAAAGGGTTGGGATTATCCTGCCCTTATCGATACTTATGAAAAGGCCGAAAAACTGGCTCGAGAAGAGCATATTCCTTGTATTGTGCATGTAGTAGAAATGACACAACCAACTGGGCATTCTACTTCCGGTTCGCACGAAAGGTATAAAAGCAAAAAACGATTGCAATGGGAGGAAGATTTTGATTGCATTAAAAAATTTAGAGAGTGGATTGTGGAAAGCAAAATTGCAACAAAAGAGGAGTTAGACACCATAGTATCTGAAGTAAAAGAATTTGTAAAAGCAGAAAAGAAAGAAGCTTGGAAAGTATATCAAGCACCATTAAAAGAGGAATTAAGTGAAGTTTTAGAAATTCTAACCTCTTTAAAAGAAAAAGTAAATATTCCAGAATTGGAGAGTTGGATAACGGACTTAAAACAAACCGCAATGTTTGGTATTTTCAGAAGAGATTATTTGTCGGTTGCCCGAAAAGTTATGGCGAAAATTGCCAAAGAAGAGATGGCTGAAAAATCTAAACTTTCCCAATTTATTACGAAAATAAATACAGAAAATAAGCAAAGATACAATAGTAAACTATACAATGAAACGGCTACTTCTGCACGCAAAGTAGCAGAAGTTTTACCAACTTACGATACAGATGCAGAGAGTGTAGATGCTCGGATTATTTTAAGAGATAATTTTCATCAAATGTTTGCAAACATTCCAGAGGCCATGATTTTTGGAGAAGATGTTGGAAAAATTGGCGGGGTGAATCAAGGTGTTGAAGGCTTGCAAGAAAAATTTGGAGAAACAAGAGTAGCAGATACTGGAATCCGAGAAACTACAATTCTAGGGCAAGGGATTGGTATGTCATTAAGGGGTTTGCGTCCTATTGCTGAAATACAGTATTTGGACTATCTGTTGTATGCCTTTCAAACAATGGCAGATGATATTGCCTCCTTACATTATAGAACGCATGGTGGACAAATTGCTCCGGTAATTATTCGAACAAGAGGGCACAGATTAGAAGGAATTTGGCATTCAGGTTCGCCAATGGGCATGATTATTCATGGCACAAGAGGAGTGAATTTGTGCGTACCCAGAAACATGACAAAAGCTGCTGGTTTTTACAATACATTAATGGCAGCAAACGAGCCAGCAATAGTTATAGAGTGCTTAAATGGATACAGGGCAAAAGAAAAGTTGCCTAATAATATGGGAGAATTCCGTGTTCCATTGGGTAAAGTAGAGACAACAAGAGAAGGGACAGATGTAACGGTGATTTCTTATGGTTCAACCTGGAAAATAGTTACTTCTGCTGCTGATTTATTGGCAGATGTCGGTATTAATATTGAAGTGATTGATACTCAAACTTTGACGCCTTTTGATTTAAGTCATGATATAGTAGAAAGTGTAAAAAAGACAAATCGTTTGCTTGTGGTTGATGAAGATGTTCCAGGAGGAGCGTCTGCTTATATTATGCAAAAAATTATTGAAGAACAAAACACTTATCATTATTTGGATTCAGAGCCGCAAACCTTAGCTGCCAAAGCTCATAGACCAGCATACGGAAAAGATGGCGATTATTTTTCCAAACCATCAGTAGAAGATGTATTTGAAAAAGTTTATGCCATGATGAATGAATCGAATCCTGCAAAATTTCCGTCTATTTACTAAATGAACAAAACAACCGAATCGGATTCCTATTATGACTCCTTAGAGCAAATGAGTACTGCTGATTTGTTAGCCAACATTAATAAGGAAGATAAAACGGTTGCCCATACAGTTGAAAAGCAAATTCCACAAATAGAAAAATTGGTAAATGCAATTGTCCCAAAAATGGAAAAAGGTGGACGATTGTTTTATATTGGGGCAGGAACCTCTGGCCGATTAGGAATTGTAGACGCATCTGAATGCCCACCAACTTTTGGAGTGGTTCATGGCTTGATAATTGGGTTGATGGCAGGTGGTGATAAGGCAATCCGCAAGGCAGTGGAATTTGCAGAAGATGATAAAAATTTAGGTTGGATGGATTTACAGTCACATAATATAAATGAAGATGATGTGGTGATTGGCATTGCAGCTTCTGGCACCACTCCTTATGTTATTGGGGCTTTAGAGAATTGCCAAAAACAAAATATTACTACCGCTTGTATTGTTTGTAATGAAAATTCTCCTCTTTCAAAAGTTGCTGATTTTCCTATTGAGGTAATTGTTGGCCCGGAATTTGTAACCGGAAGCACCCGTATGAAAGCCGGCACAGCTCAAAAACTGGTGCTGAATATGATTTCAACAGCTGTGATGATAAAATTAGGAAAAGTAAAAGGCAACAAAATGGTGGATATGCAGCTCTCCAACAATAAATTAAAAGATAGAGGAGCTAAAATGATAATGAAAGAAACAGGAGTTTCTTATCAGAAAGCGGAACAACTTTTATCTCAATATGGCTCAGTGCGTAAAGCAGTAGATAATTACAATGGATAAAAATAAACTCATAAAAGGACTGATTTGGCTTTCGGCTACTTCTTTAACTATTTTGGTAGATGCAAACCTTTTGTATATTGGTTTTAATAATGTGCAGCATGGTAGTTACACCATTATAGTGATAGCATTGCTTATTTTCCCAGTGGTTTTCTTTTTTGCATACAAAGGGCTTAAAAGCATTCTAGATGCTATTTTTTATTAGCCCTAATCATTTCTCTTTTTCCAGGAGGGCCTTCTAATGTTTCTACTTCCAATCCCACTGATTTTAAGGTTCTTTTTACAACTCCCTTTGCACAATAAGTGACTAAAAACCCATTTTCTTTCAATAAGAAATACATTTTTTCAAAAACTGTTTTGGTCCACATTTCCGTTTGTTTTTCAGGAGCAAAAGCATCAAAGTAAATAATATCAAATTTCTTTTCCGTTTCGAAATTTCGTACACTTTCTTCTGTTTTGTAAAGTGTAAAGTTTTCAGATAGTTTTATCTCTTTCCCCCATCCTGATTTATGTAAGTTTATAAAATCTTCTTGTGGGCAGTTTAATAAAACTGCAAAATTTAGTTTGATGTATTCCTGCTTTTCCAATGGATGAGGTTCTAAACTATTATAAAATATATTTAGGTTTTGTTGTTTTGTTTTTTGAAGAGTCAGTAGTGCATTAAGCCCTGTTCCAAAACCCACTTCCAATATATTGACCTTATTTTTATTGGCAGCTAATAGTCCATTTTTTATAAAAACATGCTTGGCCTCTGTAATAGCACCATTTTTGGAATGATAAGTTTCATTAAGTCCTGGAACAAAAAGAGAATGCGAACCATCTTTGGTAATGATGAGTTGTTTTTTCAAAAATTTATGTATTTTTAGATTTTCAAATATAATATTTAAGGATTTATTTCTTAAAGTTATTTCTAAAAATTTGTTTTGAAAAGTAATAAAATAGTAACTTCTTTTAGATAATTAATGCTAAAAATATAAATTTGAACGCATAAGACAAAAACACATTTTATTTGTTTTTTATTGTGGAGTGTGTATTTTCCTAATAAATTTGTCGTATTAAATTAAACACAAAATATTAATCTTTAAATTTGAAATCATGAAAAAACTAATTACACTGCTTTTTGTTTCAGTAATGGCTGTTACCACTTATGCAACTCACCTAATGGGTGGGCAAATTGTGGCTACTAATATTGGTGGTTACGATTATCAAATCGAGCTTACTGCTTATAGAGACACTATCGGTGTTCCAATGGGGCTTGTTGCCGACTTTAATGTTTTTAAGCAAGATACAAGCGGTGGCTGGATTTTATTATTTACCTCATCAGTAAACTATGATACAACTTCTGGTGGTTTGATGCCATCCGTTATTACTGTGTATGGGGTAGAGGTTTATACCTTTATCGATACCATCACCATGCCAGGAGATGGCTATTATGCAATTAGCTGGGACGAGTGTTGTAGAAATGGAGCGATTATCAATATGTCTAATCCACTGAGTGAGAGTATGAAATTATCTACTTTCCTTACGGTTGATAGTTTGAATCCAAATTCTTCACCTTCTTATACTACTCCTCCTGTTGCTTATTTGCCAGCACATACCCTATGGCAATACAATCCGCTTCCGTTTGATCCGGATGGAGATTCACTTGCATGGCATCTAGATGTTCCATTATCTATAAATGGTACAGTAAGTGGATACGAATATCTTTCTGACACTACTTATTCTGACTCTTCTGCTGTATTTTCTTTGGATTCTGTTACAGGCGCCCTTACTTGGAGTGCAAATATGGTAGGACACTTTGTGGCTTCCTTTGTAATTGAAGAATTTAGAAATGGAGTAAATATTGGTTCAATGATAAGAGATATGCAATTTATTGTTATCCCAGATACTTCCAATGCAATGCCTCAAATCTCCAATATGCAATCGGTGCCAACCAATTCTGGGGGCTATCCTTATATAGTGCTTAGCCCTAATCAAAATTACCAGCTTCACCTTTTAGCATCTGATGCTGATGTAAATGATGTGGTAGATATGATTGGCTTTGGGGAGGCTTTCGATTTAACAACTGCTCCTGCTACATTGAATGTTTTGCCAACAGGAAATGGTAACGAAATTGAAGGTACTTTCTCTTGGACTCCTGATGTAAGTGCGGTAAGAACAGCTCCTTATATAACTGTTTTCCGTGTAAGCGACCAAATGTTCTATTTTGATGAAACCATTCAGTTTGAAGTTTCTTCATCTACTGGTATTGATAATAATAATGGATTTGCTATGGAGAACATTTATCCAAATCCGGTAAATAACATGATGTATGTACCAGTAACTTTAGAAAAAGGAACGGTAATTACAATGGATATTTACAATGTTTTAGGCGTTAAAGTTTACCAATCAGGCGAAATGAATTTCACTGCTGGAAATCATTTAATCCTTAAGAATATTGATTTAAATAGTGGGCAGTATTTAGTTTCTATTAAAGATAATAATGGAAATATGCTGAACACAGAACGAATAGTTGTAGTTAAGTAATCTGAAAAAGAAATAAACTTTAATTCAGAATACATGTTTTGGGGAAAGGGGAGCAAATTGCTC
Organism: uncultured Flavobacteriales bacterium; assembly: GCA_950069165.1. Lineage (GTDB taxonomy): Bacteria > Bacteroidota > Bacteroidia > Flavobacteriales > BACL11 > DUAL01. The sequence goes on along the minus strand of CATMIT010000018.1, from coordinate 15,820 downwards.
CCCTTTTTTATTAAATTCGCACTCTCAAAATTTAAGTATTACAATCCATGAAAATAACACCAAAAGGCTATTCAAATATTAAAAATGTAGATTTTAATAATCTGAAGTTTGGGGTAAATTTCTCTGACCATATGCTAATTTGTGTATATAAAAATGGAAGTTGGGGAGAGGCAGAAATAAAACCTTATCAGCCAATAAACATGATGCCAGGCACACAAGTATTGCATTATGGGCAATCGGTTTTTGAAGGAATGAAAGCCTTTAAAACTGTGGAAGGAAAGGTGCTTTTGTTCCGAGAAGAAGATAATTTTAATCGCTTGAACAAATCGGCAAAAAGAATATGTATTCCTGAAATTCCAAAAGATATCTTTATGGATGGACTACACGAGATTCTTAGCTTGGATGCTGATTGGATAAAAGAAGGAGACAATTTTTCCCTTTATATCCGCCCTTTTATTTTTGCCTCTGGGCAATGTATAAAAGCTACCATTTCAGATGAGTATACTTTTATGATTATATGTTCACCAACTACTACTTATTATGCTGGCGATATGCATGTTTTACTCGAGCAAGAATATACTAGGGCTGTAAAAGGAGGAACTGGTTCTGTGAAAGCTGCTGGAAATTATGCTGCATCTTTTTATCCTACCAAACTAGCCAAGGAAAAAGGGTTTAGTCAAATCATTTGGACAGATGCAGAAAATCATGAGTATTTAGAAGAGGCTGGCACCATGAATATTTGGATTCGTATAGATGATAAGCTTATTACTCCCTCATTATCGGACACTATTTTAGGAGGAATTACAAGAGATAGCGTGGTGAAATTGGCCAAAGATATGGGCATTGAAGTGGAAGAAAGAGCTATTAGTATAAGTGAACTAAAAGAAGCGCACCAAAATGGAAGATTAAAAGAGGCATTCGGAACAGGAACAGCAGTTTCTGTTATTTTTATTGGCTCTATCACTTTGGACGAAAATAAAATGCAACTACCTAAAATGGAGAATAGTTACGCCAGAAATCTTAAGGCGAATTTGACAGCTATTCAACATGGTAAAATAGCGGATAATCATGGATGGACGACAGAAGTGGAGTCTTCTGTGGCTAGTCATTAGTTATTTTTTTAGAGTCATTTTGTAGTGCATAATAGCTGCTTCCTCAAAAACCTCTCCTTCTTTAACAAAACCTAATTTTTCATAAAAAGGCAATACTTGCTTTTGTGCATGCATATAAATTTTGCCCTTAAAATCTTTCAAATCATCTAATATTGCTATAAGCACATGCCTTCCATAGCCTTTCCCTCTTTTAATTTCCAATACAGCAAATCGTTCTAATTTGTATCCTTTTTCTGTTTTGCGGTGGCGTGCAGTGGCATAAGGAGTTCCATTATCAAAAACTAAAAAGTGGATGGATTCCTCCTCAAATTCATATTCTAAATCAGCAGGACAATTTTGTCCTATAACAAATACTTCATGCCTAATTTGATGCGCAATTTGCATTAACTCAGAATCATCAAAAGTAAATTTTTTTATCTCTATCATTATTTTAGTTTATGATGTAAAAATATGTATTTTTGAGCAAACTAAAAACTTAAAGAAATGAAGAAGATATTATTTACCACCTTATTAAGTGTATTAACACTTTTTGCAATGGCTACAAAGCCACACACCGATCATGTTAGAGTAGATGCTGAAAAATCAACCGTAAAATGGATTGGTTCAAAAATAGCTTCAGCACATGAAGGAACTATAAATATTCAGAAAGGCGTTTTAATGATTGAGCATGGTACTTTGATTGGCGGGCAAATTAGTATCGATATGACTTCTATTGAAAATACTGATCAAGAAGGTAAATGGAAAGAAAATTTAGAAGGGCATCTAAAATCGGACGATTTCTTTGATGTAGAAAAATTTCCATTAGCAACAATTACCATCACAAAAGCAATTAAAACTACTGAATATAACTATAAAATTAGTGCAGATTTGACCATTAAAGGAATCACCCATTCCATCACTTTTGATGCAGAAGTAAACATTAATAAAGTTGAGTTTGTTGTTGCTGCAAATATTAAAATTGACCGTACTAAATGGGATATCGTATACAACTCTGGTAACTTTTTTAAGGATTTAGGAGATAAATTAATCCTGGATGAAATTGAATTTGATATTTTACTTTTATCAGTAAAATAATTTTTCAATTTCTATAGCCAAAAGTTCAACAGCTTTTGGATAATTTCTAAACCATAATTCAGGTTCAATCAGTTCCAATTCACTCAAAGAGGGTTTGTTATTGTTATCATAAACTATATCCATTCTTGCATAAAAAGAAGCGCTTTACAATTGGTTTTTTCAAATCATTCTTGGAGTGTAATTTTATCTCCTTTTTCTACAAATAGAGTAGGAGCTATGTTTATTCCGCTTTTTTCTAAATCTCGCAAATAGTGTTTATCAATATTCCAATTGATAATTTCGGTAGAATTAATAAAAGTAGTTTTGTGTTTTGTAATTTCTAACCAAGAAAAAAACTCCTCAAACCTGTCGAAATAATCCCAAGTAGTGCGGAAGATTGCGTATTTGGTTTGTTTCCAATCAAAGCTTGGGTCTGCCAATCTTTTTTGCAAACCTTTAATCCTTTATCTTCTAATGCAGTTTGCAGTAATTGATCCTCTAGTAAAACCTGATCAATATATTTATAATTTTTTTTTCTTATCCTAGATGACGTTGCAATTACACAATTTATATTTTTTATAGCGTCTTCAAAATTACTGTATACTTTGCTTGAATTAATTATATCTTTAGCCCCAACACTAGTTGCAAAAACTTTTTCATTTGGAAAATTTATTTTTGGGGAAACCAGTTTCAATTTAGTAAAATTGAAATTTTTTAATGCTCTTGCACAAGCTCCTATATTTTCAGCTAATTGTGGTTTAAATAATATAAAATGAACATTTGAAAAACTCATCAGAGATTAGCGGGAGCTTTTTCTTTATATAATTTATAATCTAAGCTATCGATTAATGCTTTAAACGAGGCTTCAATAATATTTGGTGATACTCCTATCGTAAACCAACTTTTACCTGTTGAATCCGTGCTTTCTATAGAAACCCTCGTAGTTGCGTTAGTTCCAGTATTTAAAATTCTTACTTTGTAATCTACTAATTTCAAATCTTTTAAATATTTAGAATATTTTCCAACTTTATCGACGTTTGATCTTATTGCATTATCTAGTGCATTAACTGGACCATTTCCTGATCCTTCACAAACAACTTCTTGACCATCAACTAAAATGTGAGCTTTTGCAAAAGAATTTATTTTATCTTTCGATTCTTTTTTAACTGATACATGATATTTTGAAATTGTTAAATATTTTGGTATTTCTCCTAAAAGTCGCCTTGCTAATAATTCAAATGAAGCATCAGCACCATCGTATGAATAACCAATAAATTCTCTATCCTTAACTTCATTAAGTAAATTTTGAACTTTAGGATCATTTTTATCAATTTTAATTCCATATTTGCTTAATCTTGACATTATATTTGATCTGCCAGCTTGATCAGAAATAATAATATTTCTTACATTTCCAACTAAACTGGGATCTATGTGCTCATATGTCTTGGGATCTTTAGAAACAGCAGAAACATGAAGTCCTCCTTTATGAGCAAAAGCAGAAGGTCCTACGTAAGCAGCTCTTCTATTGGATTTTCTATTTAATATTTCATCCAACATTCTTGAACATTCTGTCAAAGTTTTAATTTTATTTTTATTTATTTTTATTTCAAAATGATCAGAAAAGGTTTTTTTCAAAACTATAGTTGGAATTAAAGATATTAAATTTGCATTTCCACATCTCTCTCCAAGTCCATTAATTGTGCCTTGAACTTGACGTACACCAGCCAAAACTGCTGTCAAAGAATTTGCAACAGCATTTTCAGTATCATTATGGGCATGTATTCCAAGATTTTTTCCTGGAATTTCTTTACTCACTTTTGAAACAATTTCACCTAATTCATGTGGTAACGTTCCACCATTAGTATCACAAAGAACAATCCATCTTGCTCCCTCATCATAGGCTGTTTTAATACATGATAACGCATACTCTTTATTATGTTTGTATCCATCAAAAAAATGTTCCGCATCAAACATAAATTCTTTTTTATTTTTAACGAATAATTTTGCTGATTCTTTAATATTTTCTAAATTTTCTTCATTAGTTATGCCTAAAGCTACATCAACATGATAATCCCAAGACTTACCCACTAAACAAATTGCAGGGGCTTTTGAATTTAACAAAGCAGAAAGCCCAGGATCATTTGCTGCACTTCTTCCATATTTTTTTGTCATACCAAAAGCAGTTAAAATTGTATTTGTTAATTGGGGTGGATTATTAAAAAAGGTTGTATCCAAAGTGTTTGCTCCTGGCCACCCACCTTCTAAATAATCAACTCCTAGATCTGATAATGCTTTAGCAATCTTAATTTTGTCATCAATAGAAAAGTTTACACCCTCGGTTTGTGCACCATCTCTAAGTGTAGTATCAAAAATATATATTTTTTCTTTGCTCATTTATATTTCCAATTTGTTTGGTCTTGCTGATCTTCAATTATCACTCCATTATTTTCTAATTCTTTTCTTATGGTATCTGCTAATTTATAATTTTCTTCTTTTCTAGCCTTATTCCTATCTTTAATTTTTTGATTAATAAAGTTTTCATCAACATGAGCTTTAGATTTTTTAAAACTTTCCCAGGACTCTTTATCTTCTTCAAGTAAACCAATTAACTTACAAGCAGATAAAAATTTAACTTTTGAAGATTTATTTCCTTTAGATGATTCATCATAAAGCAAATGCAGTTTTGATATATATTCTGGTATATTTAGATCTTCTAGTAGTGGATGTAATACATCTTCTTGAAATTCTACTGAATCTGTTTTTTCAAATTGGCTATACCATTTATTTAATGTGTTTTGGCTTTCTTTTATTAATTTTTCGTTCCAATCTAATGGTTGTTTGTAATGTGAACTTAAAAGTGCCAACCTTACAACTTGACCATTTATATTTGCTCTCAGCTTATGAATCATAACAATATTTCCAATGGATTTTGACATCTTTTCTTTATCAAAGGTAACGAAACCATTGTGTACCCAATAATTTGCAAAATTATCTGTCTTGTTGGCACAACGTGATTGCGCAATTTCATTTTCGTGGTGAGGAAAAATGAGATCTAGACCTCCACCATGAATGTCAAATTTTTTACCCAAAAATTTTTCGCTCATAACAGAACATTCTAAATGCCAACCAGGTCGACCTCTACCCCATGGAGAGTCCCAACCAGGATCATCTGTCTCTGAAGGTTTCCAAAGAACAAAATCAAGTGGATCTTTTTTATATTTAGAAACTTCAACTCTTGATCCTGCAACCAACTGTTCTGAATTTTTATTTGACAATTTTCCATATTCTTTGAAAGAAGAGACAGAAAAATAAACATGCCTTTCATTTTCGTAAGCATGTTTGTTTTTTATTAAATTCGTAACCATGCTTATCATTTCTTTAATATGCTCAGTTGCTTTAGGTTCAAAACTGGGTTCCAAACAATTTAAATATTTGCAGTCTTCATGAAAGCTAGTCGTAATAGTTTTAGTTAGCTCTCTAATACTTTTATTATTTTTTTTTGAAGACTCGATAATTTTATCATCAATATCTGTTATATTGCGTACATAAGTAACGTTGTTATTTCCATAAATTTTTTTTAGTAAACGGTATAAAACATCAAATACTACCAATGGCCTAGCATTACCGATATGTGGATAGTCATAAACTGTAGGTCCACATATATACATTCCTATTTTATCTTTGCTGATTGGAACAAAGTTTTCTTTTCTTTTTGTTAAAGAATTAAATATTTTGAGTTCTTTCATTTTCTAATCTTAAAAATTTAAATGCAGTAATTAAGATGCTGCTCGAGCAATATTCTTAGAAAATTGAGAATTTTTTTTAATTTCATCTGAAATTAAAAATGCTAATTCAAGTGCTTGGCTTGCATTTAATCTAGGATCACAATGTGTATGATATCTATGGGACAAATCTTGTTCAGATATTTTTTGAGCTCCACCCGTACATTCAGTAACATCTTGACCAGTCATCTCTACATGAAGGCCTCCGGCAAAACTTCCTTCGGCTTGATGAACAGAAAAAACATTTTTTACTTCTTTAACAACGTTATTAAAAGGTCTAGTTTTGTATCCAGCAGCCGATTTAATTGTGTTACCATGCATTGGATCGCATGACCAAACAACATTTAGACCTTCTTTTTTAATAGTTCTAATTAATTTTGGTAGAAATTTTTCAACATTGTCATAACCAAATCTTGAAATTAAAGTAATTCTTCCTTTTTCATTCTCAGGATTTAAAATAGTACATAGTTGAACTAATTCTGTAGCTTTTAATGATGGGCCACACTTTATTCCAATTGGATTTTTTATTCCTTTACAAAATTCCACATGTCCACCATCAGGTTGCCTTGTTCTATCACCAATCCAAACAAAATGAGCTGAAGTATCATGATATTCACCAGTAGTAGAATCAACTCTGGTCATAGATTCTTCAAAAGGTAAGAGTAAAGCTTCGTGTGATGTAAAAAAGTTTACTGTCCTTAACCTTCTATTGCTTTCTGGAGTAATTCCACAGGCCTCCATAAATGATAAAGCGTAACTAACTTTGTCCTCTAATTCCCTGAACATTTTTCCTTGTTGGCTTTTGTTTACAAAACCTAAATTCCAAAGATGAACTTTTCTAAGATCTGCAAAGCCACCTTGTGAAAAAGCTCTTAATAAATTCAATGTTGATGCTGCTTGTGAGTAAGCTCTAAACATTCTCTTTGCATCTGGTTTTCTTACTTTTGCATTAAATTCAATTCCGTTTATGTTGTCACCTAAATAAGTTGGTAATTCTTTATCATCTTTAATTTCAATTGGTGAACTTCTTGGTTTAGAAAATTGCCCAGCAATTCTTCCAACTTTTACTACTGGTAGTGAAGCGGATGAAGTTAACACTAAAGCCATTTGTAAAATTAATTTAAATGTATCTCTAATATTGTCTGGATGAAATTCGGCAAAACTTTCAGCACAATCACCCCCTTGTAACAAGAAAGCCTTTCCATCAACAACTTCTGCTAATTGTTTTGTTAATGACCTAGTTTCTCCAGCAAAGACAAGTGGTGGAAAATTTTTTAATTTTCCTAAAACCATATCTAACTCTTTTTTATCCTCGTATTCTGGTATGTGTTTTACGGGATAGTTTTTCCAACTATTTATTTTCCATTTTTTCATTTTCAACCTTAGAGATATATAAGGCAATTTAGTAAAAAAACCAAGATTAGTCGATCTTCTGAAATTTATTCAACTGTAACTGATTTTGCTAGGTTTCTAGGTTTATCTATGTCACAGTTTTTAAACGATGCAACATAATAAGCCAACATTTGTAAAGGCAAAGTCAAAAGAAATGGTTTTATATAGTCATTACTGTTCGGAATATTAAATTTATATCTAATATTTTCGCTAATAATTTCACTATCATCATCAGTAAACAAAAACACTTTTCCACCTCTAGCAATAACCTCTTGCATATTTGAAATTGTTTTTTCAAAATATTTATCTTTTGGAGCCAAAACCACAACTGGTAAACCATCTTCAATTAATGCTAACGGCCCATGTTTCATTTCTCCTGCTGGATAACCTTCGGCATGAATATATGAAAGTTCCTTTAATTTCAAAGCACCTTCCAAAGCAATTGGATAAGAAAAACCTCGACCTAAAAACATGGTTCCTTTTGAGTCAACAAAATCTTTTGCTATGATTTGTATTTCATCTCTTTTTGCTAAAACTTCTTTAATTAATGATGGTAAATTATTGAGATCATTTATGCTTTTTGTATAATTTTGATCTGTTATTTCATTTCTAACTTTAGAGATTTTCAAAGATAACAAATACAAAACCAACATTTGACCAATAAAAGCTTTTGTTGATGCAACTCCAATTTCTGGACCAGCATGAATTGGAAGAACAAAATTAGCAGTTCTGGCAATCGAGCTTTCTACAACATTCACTATTGCACATGTGTTTGCATTATTTTTTTTACATAAGTCTAAGGCCGCAAAAGTATCTGCTGTTTCTCCTGATTGTGAAACAAAAACATAAAGATTATTTTTTTTAAATTTAATTTTTCTATATCTAAATTCAGATGCAATATCAGTTTCGACTGTAATTGAAGTAAGATCTTCAAATAAATATTTTGCTATTAAACATGAATGATAAGCTGTACCACATCCTATAAACGTAATTTTATTTACTTCATTTGGATTAATAGGAAAATTATAAAAATTGATATCTTTTCTTAAATGATCTATATATTCTTTTAAGCAAGCTTTTGATGTTACTGATTGCTCATTAATTTCTTTAGACATAAAATCTTTAAAATCACCCTTGGTAGTTTTATTTTCATCATTTGATAAAGTTAATATTTCTTTATTAATTTTATTTTTTTCTGAATTATAAAACTCAACTTTGTCTTTAGTTAAAATACAAATTTCTCCATCCTCCAAATAAGAAATTTTATTTGTCATTGATTTAAGAGCATATGAGTCAGAACCAATATAATTTTCTTCATGACCATACCCAACTGCTAGAGGGCTTCCTCTCCTAGCACCTACAACAATATCTTTAAAATTTTTAAAAATAATTCCAAGGGCAAAACTTCCTTCTAGTCTTTCTAGAGTTTTATGCACTGAGTCTAAGATGTCATAATTTTTTAAATAATTTGTTAGAAGCTGAGTTATTACTTCGGTATCTGTTTGTGATTTAAATAAGTAATTTTTTTTTATTAGTTCATTTTTTATTGAATTTGAATTTTCAATTATTCCATTATGCACAACAGATACAACCTCTGATGAGTGTGGATGGGCATTAATTTCATTAGGAACGCCGTGCGTTGCCCATCTAACATGACCGATACCCAATTTTCCTTTTGATGGATTTTTAAATAAAATTTTTTCAAGATTATTAACTCGTCCAGAACATTTTTTTTCATTTATTTCACCATTATCTATAGTTGATAGACCCGCAGAGTCGTACCCTCTATACTCAAGTTTTTTTAATGCTTCGATTATATTTCCAAATACAGGTTTAGCACTAGCAATTCCAATTATTCCACACATAAATTAATTTTTTTTATAATTTTTTTTCTCAATTTGTTTAGCTCTTGTTAAGGCTAAGGATCTTTTCCTAACATTCTTTGTTATCACAGAACCAGCTCCTACAACAGATTTTTTTCCAATTGTCACAGGTGCCACCAATGAAGAATTAGAACCGATAAAAGCTTCATCATGAATTTTTGTTCTGTATTTTCTTTTACCATCATAATTACAAGTTATTGTTCCAGCTCCTATATTTGTAGACTTGCCTATTGTTGCATCACCAACATAAGACAAATGGTTTATCTTTGTTCCGGCCCCAACTTTGCTATTCTTAATTTCTACAAAATTGCCGACTCTTGATCCTTTGGATAAAACTGTTCCAGGTCTAATTCTAGAAAAGGGTCCTACTTTTACGTTATTTTCAATTTTTGCACTTTCAATATGTGTGAATGATAAAATTTCCACATTATTTCCAATTTTTACGTTTGAACCAATTACAACGTAAGGATTGATTACGACATTTGTTCCAATTTTTGTATTTGCAGATAAAAAAATTGTCTCTGGAGCAATTAATGTTACTCCATTTGTCATAAATTTATTACGAATTTTTTCTTGCTTTTGTTTTTCTTGTAACGCAAAATTTTTTTTATTTTTTGAATTCATGAAAAATTATCTTTACATTACTAAAATTATTATAATAACTCAAAAAATATTTCTTATTAATACATTTTAAAATGGATCAAAAACTAACAATTTTATTCGATCTAGATGGTACATTAATCGATACCGCTCCTGATTTAATGAATGCTCATAATCACGTAATGAAAAAATTTGGTTATGTAGAAAGAGAATTAAACGACATTAAAAAATTAGCAGGTCGAGGATCAAAAGTAATGATTAAAAAATCAATACATGAAATAGCTGAAAAAACTGGGAAAATAAAAAAAACAAATGAAAATGAAACTGAAGAAATGACAAAAGAATTTATAAATTATTATAGTCAGAATATTTGTAACGAAAGCAAACCAAGAGTTGGGGTATTGGATTTTTTAACTTGGTGCAAAAAAAATTCTATCTCAATGGCTGTATGCACAAATAAACAGGAACATTTATCTATAGATCTTTTAAAAAAAATTAAACTTTATGATTTTTTTGAATATGTCGCTGGTGGAAATACATTTAATTACAACAAACCTGATCCTAGGCATTTAATAAATACTATCGAGCTTATGAGTGGAAATTTAAAAAAAAGTGTTATGATTGGAGACAGTGAAACAGATTCTAGTGCTGCAAAAGCAGCTAAAATTCCTTTTATACTAATTAAAAATGGTTACACAGAAAAAAATCCTGATCAAATTAATTATGATCATTTGATTAAAAATTTTGTTGGATTGGAAGAAATAATTCAAAAATATATTAATGATTGAGTTAAAACTATTTTTTGCTTTAATAAGTTATTATTTTGTAATGTTTGTAACTCCAGGCCCTAACAATGCAATGCTTACCGCTTCGGGAATTAAATTTGGTTTTAAAAAAACAATTCCACATTTAATTGGTATTCCTTTTGGTCATACTATTCAAATCACTCTTGTTTGCTTTGGTTTAGGTAATTTATTTCAAAAATACCCATCGATTCAAGATTATTTAAAATGGTTATGTTTTATTTACTTGCTTTATCTTGGTTGGAAAATCATAGGTTCTTTTTCTGAAAATAATAAAGAATCGGGAAGACCTCTAAAACTATATGAGGCTGCATTTTTTCAATTTATCAATCCCAAAGCTTGGGTCGTAGCATTAACTGCTGCAACAGCTTTTTTCCCGGTAAATGAAAACTTTTATTTGGCAACATTTTTTGTTGCTTTAACAGCCCCATTTATATGTTTTCCCTCAATTTGTGTATGGGCTTTATTTGGCTCTTCAATAAAAATACTTATAAAAAATGCCAATATAAAAAAAATCATAGAATATTTTTTGGCTGTTTTACTAGTTATTACGGCTATAATTATACTCTTTAATTAGTTGGAAAAAAAAATTGAAAAAATTTATTGTAAAAGTATATCCATCAAAGATTAAGTTAAAAAAGCAAAATCAATTAGCATGGAAATTAGCTCGAGTCGCATCTGATAAAGCTCCATTAAATGATTCAGCAATAGAAATGGTTATCAATAGATTAATTGATAATGCCTCGGTTGCTATTGCATCTTTAAACAGAAAGCCTGTTATTACAGCTAGGCAAATGGCTACGAAACATCCAAGAAAAAATGGCGCTTCTATTTTTGGAATATCTTCAAAAAAAAAGTTTAATTGTGAATGGTCAGCATGGGCTAATGGAACTGCGGTTAGAGAATTAGATTTTCATGATACTTTTTTAGCTGCTGACTATAGTCATCCCGGTGATAATATTCCTTCTATATTAGCTGTTGCTCAACAAAAAAGTTTAAATGGTTTCGATCTTTTAAGAGGAATAATTACAGCTTATGAAACTCAAGTTAATTTAGTAAAAGGTATATGTTTACATAAACATAAAATTGATCATATTGCACATTTGGGACCAAGCATTGCTGCTGGATTGGGCTCATTATTAAAGTTAAATACTGAAATTATATATCAAGGTATACAACAAGCTTTACACACAACAATATCAACAAGACAGTCAAGAAAAGGGGCGATATCAAGTTGGAAAGCTTTTGCGCCAGCACATGCTGGAAAACTTGCGATCGAAGCTATAGATAGAGTAATGAGAGGTGAAGATGCTCCAAGCCCTATTTATGAAGGAGAAGATAGTGTTATGGCTCAAATATTGGATGGAGAAAAAGCTAGATACTTAATTCCACTGCCAAATAAAAATGAGCAAAAGAAAGCAATTTTAGAAACTTACACAAAAGAACACTCTGCTGAATATCAAGCACAAGCTTTAATAGATATAGCAATTAAACTAAATAAAAAAATTGACGATTTTTCAAAAATAAAAAAAATAGATATCTACACAAGCCATCATACCCATAATGTAATTGGAACTGGAGCAAATGATCCTCAAAAATATGATCCCGATGCTAGTAGAGAAACACTTGATCACTCGATCATGTATATATTTGCCGTAGCTTTAGAAGATGGAAAATGGCACCATATAAAATCTTATAATAAAAAAAGATCTCACCAAAAATCCACGGTTGACTTATGGCATAAAATAAAAACTCACGAAAATAAAGTTTGGACAAAAAAATATCATCATCCTGATCCCAAAAAAAAATCATTTGGGGCAAAAGTAATTTTAAAAATGAAAGATGGAAAAAAAATAATTGAATCTTTAGAGAGGGCAAACGCACATACCTATGGATCACATCCATTTAAAAGGGTAAATTATATTGAAAAATTTTTGACCTTAACTGACGGAATTATTAGAATTAGTGAAAGTAATAGATTTTTGAAAGATGTTCAAAATTTAAAAAAAATTAAAGATGGCGGTTTGCATAAACTAAACATTGAAGTTGATGAGAGAAAATTAAAAAAAAATAACACAAAAGGTATCTTCTAATGCATTTTGTTAAAAATACAGTAAAGGAAAAAAGAGAAAATTTTGATAAAAAATTATCAAGCAAAAAAATTCTTAGAATTCCTGGAGCTTATAATCCTTTAACAGCAAAATTAATTGAAGAAATTGGATATGACGGGGTTTATGTTTCTGGAGGTGTCATGTCAAATGACCTTGGCTACCCAGATATTGGATTGACTAAACTAAAAGATGTAAGTTACAGAGCTAATCAAATAGCTAGGGTAACTAATTTGCCGACTATTGTTGACGCAGATACTGGGTTTAAATCTTGTGAAGAGACAGTTAGCACTTTAGAAAAATTAGGATTATCAGGACTTCATATTGAAGATCAGATTAGCCAAAAAAGATGTGGCCATTTGGATAATAAAGAATTGATATCAAAAGAAAAAATGGTAAAAAAAATTAAATTATCAGTTAAATCAAGAAAAGATAAAAATTTCAAAATAATCGCTAGAACAGATGCAAATAGTGTTGAAGGTATTGACAAAACGATTGAAAGAGCGAAATCTTATCAAGATGCTGGTGCTGATATTATCTTTCCTGAAGCGTTAAGAGATGAAAAAGAATTTGAAAAAGTAAGGAAAAATTTAAACATATATTTACTAGCAAATATGACTGAATTTGGAAAAACAAAAATTCTCTCTTACAAACAATTAGAAAATTTTGGATATAATATTGTTATCTATCCAATAACTACACAAAGACTTGCAATGAAAAGTGTTGAGGATGGTTTGAAAAATATTTTTAAGCATGGACATCAAAATAATATTATTGATAAAATGCAAACAAGAAAAAGATTATATGAACTCGTCGAGTACAAAAAATATAACGCTTTGGATGAAAAGATTTATAATTTTAGTACTGAGGGACATGAATAAATCATGACTGATGAAATTAAAAAAGGTTTGCTTGGAATTGTTGTTGATGAAACAACAATTTCACAAGTAATGCCCGAAATTAATTCTCTTACTTACAGGGGTTATGCTGTCCAAGATTTATGTGAAGTGTGTAGTTTTGAAGAAGTTGCTTATCTGATACTTAATGGAGATCTACCAAACAGTATTCAACTCAATAAATTCAAGAAAGAAGAAAAAGCAAATAGAAATATCACAATAAATCTCAGAGAAATAATAAATCACATGCCAAAAAAAGCTCATCCAATGGATGTTGCTAGAACATTTGTTAGTGTTATGGGTTTAGAAGATAAGGAAACATCTGATAATTCTCCAGAGGCAAATATGAGAAAAACAATGAGAATTTTTGCTAAAACTCCAACTGCTATAGCAGCTTTTTTTAGAGTCAGAAAAGGTAAAAAGATAATAAAACCTAAAAAAGACTTGTCGTTTTCTGAAAACTTTTTTTATATGTGTTTTGGTAAAGTTCCGCAAAAAGAGATTGTAAAAGCTTTTGACATCTCTCTAATTTTATATGCTGAACATAGTTTTAACGTTTCTACATTTACGGCAAGAACAATCACTAGCAGTTTATCTGATATTTATGGCGCAATAACAGGAGCAATTGCTAGTTTAAAGGGCCCCTTGCATGGTGGAGCCAATGAAGAAGTAATGCATATGATGAAAAAAATTAAGACACCAGACAAAGCAAAAAGTTGGTTAATTGATAATTTAAATAAAAAACAAGTAGTAATGGGTTTTGGTCACAGAGTTTATAAAAGTGGAGACTCTAGAGTTCCAACTATGAAAAAATATTTTTTGAAAGTTTCTAAACTTAAAAAAGATGAAAATTTGCATAAAATTGGTGAAATTATAGAAAAAGAAATGCTCAAAAGAAAAAATATTCACCCTAATTTAGATTTTCCAACTGGACCAACTTATCATTTAATGGGTTTTGATACAGATTTCTTTACTCCAATATTTGTTATTGCAAGAATTACTGGATGGTCAGCACATATTATGGAACAACATATCTCCAACAAATTGATTAGACCACTTTCTAAATACAAAGGAAGCAAGCACAGAAAAGTAATGCTTTTAAATCAAAGATAATTTGTAAATTAAGAAAAAGCTTCGGCCCAAGAACCTTTTGTAGATGCTTTTGAATACTCGGTAGCTCTTCCTTCAAAAAAATTCATGTGTTCAACTGCATTAAGCATTGTGTCAAGCCACGTGAGAGGATTTTTATCTAAATCATAGATTGGTTTTAATCCTAATTGTATTAATCTTCTATTTCCAATCCATCTAATATAATTTTTGATTTCTTCAGATGTAAGTCCGTTTATTGGGCCCATCTCAAAAGCTAAATCAATAAATGCATCTTCATGAGATATAATTGTACGACAAGCTTCATAGATTTCTTTTTTTAATTTATCATTCCAAATTTCTGGGTTTTCTTTAACAAATTCATTAAACAATCTTATCATTGAGTTACAATGCAAAGTTTCATCTCTTACTGACCAAGTAACAATTTGACCCATACCTTTCATTTTATTTTGCCTTGGAAAGTTAAGTAAGATTGCAAAGCTTGCAAATAATTGTAAGCCTTCGGTAAATGCACTAAATACAGCAATTGTTTTTGCAATGTTGTGATTCGACTTAATATCAAAGCTCTGCATATAATCATATTTATCTTTCATTTGTTTATATTTTAAAAATGCAGAATACTCTGATTCCGGCATCCCTATGGTATCTAATAAATGTGAATAAGCAGCTATATGAACAGTCTCCATGGATGCAAAAGCAGACATCATCATTAGAACTTCTGTTGGTTTAAAAACATTCATGTAATGTTTAATATAACAATTGTTAACCTCCACATCTGCTTGAGTAAAAAATCTAAAAATTTGTGTTAATAAATTCTTCTCAGATTGATTTAAGTTTTTTTGCCAATCTCGAACATCATCACCCAAAGGGACCTCTTCTGGTAACCAATGAATACGTTGTTGAGTTAACCAAGCATCATAACACCACGGATATCTAAATGGTTTATAAACAGGATTCCCAACAAGTAGTCCTTTTTTATTAGGTATTATTGTTTCTTTTAACAATTTTGCTACTGGCATGATAAACACTCATCATAATCTGTTTCTTCATCTAATGTATTTTGTGAATAAACATTTTTTTCTAT
>CATMIT010000017.1 GCA_950069165.1 uncultured Flavobacteriales bacterium | reverse complement strand
TTTTAGATAAAGGAAAACCACCTAAATTTAAAGTTATATTTGTTGATGAGGCCCAAGATCTATCTTTAATTCAATGGTCAATGATTAAAAAAATTGAAGAAGAAACTCAATGTGATGTATGGATAGCAGGCGATGATGATCAAGCTATTTTTGGCTGGGCCGGTGCGGATGTCAATTCATTTATTAAATGGCAAGCTAGAAACATTGCATTAACAAAATCTGAAAGAGTACCTCGTTTAATTCAGCAAAAAGCTTTAGATATTATTCAACGAATTTATTTTAATAGAATACCAAAAGATTATTTACCGAAAGATGCCGAAGGCAGTATTTATCAACGATATAAAATAAATGACATTGATATGACCAAGGGGGACTGGTTAATATTAACTAGGACCAAATCATTATGGAAACCAATTCCTCCTTTTCTAAAAAGAAAAGGATTATATTTTAATACGGTGGAAGGAAACAGTATAGGAAAAACTTTATATGAAGACATTCAAACCTGGAATGAATTAAAACAAGGACTCACACCGCCAGATATAAAGAGACAAAGACTAGAAGAAATAACAGGAGAAAAAAACCTGGATCTTAATCTAAGTTGGGATTCAGCGTTTAAAAATGTTGCACTGGCTAAACGACAATATATGAGAGCAATGTTAACAAATGGAGAAGATTTATCCAAACCCCCACGAATAAAAGTTTCAACTATTCACGGAGCTAAAGGTGGCGAGGCAATGAATGTAGTTTTATTTTTAAATCAAACAACAAACACTATTAAAGGTTCCAAGAAATCTCAAGCAAAAGAAGAAGAAGAATTCAGAGTTTGGTATGTAGGAGTGACGCGAACTATAGAAAATTTATATTTAATAAGAAAAAATCAAAAAATCTGCTTAAAGGATATTCTAGCTTAAGAAAATTATCTAAAGATGAAAAAAATTCTCTAAATGTATTGTGTAGAGGAGCTGCACTAAGATATTTATTAACAAGAACTTATGATTATTTAAATACTTCAAAAAGTGCGATAATAAAAATAAAAAATCCCCGTGAATATATTCAGAAACTTAAAATTCATAATAAATTCAACAATTTTAAAAATTACTATAATTAAATGATCAAAATTTATACTGATGGCTCTTGCATTGAAAATCCAGGAAATGGTGGATGGGCGGCAATAATATTTAAGAACAATGAAAAAATAGTAATTACGGGAAATAAAAAAAATACCACAAATAATCAAATGGAATTAATGGCAGCTATAGAGGCCCTAAAAAAAATACCAACTGGGCAGGAAGTGCAAATTTATACTGACTCGAAATATGTACAAATGGGAATAACTCAATGGATTGAGAAGTGGTCACAAAATAATTGGAAAACTTCATCTAAGCAAAAGGTCAAAAATTTAGAATTGTGGACAAAATTAAATGAAATTTCAAAAAAACATAAAATAAAATGGTTTTGGGTAAAAGGTCATGCAGGCGATCCTATTAACGAAAAAGTTGATGCATTAGCTAAAAGGGCAGCAAATTTAATTTAATTTATTTAGCATATATTTTTTAACTTCTGCAATATCATTATTAATTACATCAAAGTTTTCTTTTTCATTTAAAATATAATTTAATTTTTCTGGTAATTCAGATTTAATATTAATAGCTTTTTTTATTGCTTCAGGAAATTTGCACGGATGAGCTGTCGATAAAACAATGCTTTTATCTGTTAAATTAATTTTTTCTAAAGCTCCTAAACCTACAGCAGTGTGAGGATCGATTATCATTTTATGATTTTCATATGTTTTTTTTATGCAAGATAATAATTCTTGCTCTGATATAGATTCAGAAATAAAATCTTCCTTAATTTTTCTTAATTCTTTTTCTTCAATTAAGTATTCTTTTTCATTCTTTATACCTTGCATTATTTTATTTGTTTTATTTTACGCCAGTGCTTCCAAATCCTCCTGATCCCCTTTCAGTTTCTACAAGTTCTATAACTTCCTCCCAATTTGCTTGTTCGTGTTTTGCAAACACCATTTGCGCCACTCTTTCCCCGTCTTCAATTACAAACTCTTTATCTGATAAATTCACCAAAATAACTCCTATTTCACCTCTATAATCTGCATCAATGGTTCCGGGTGAATTTAAAACGGTTATTCCTTTTTTATATGCTAATCCACTTCTTGGTCTGACTTGTGCTTCATAGCCAACAGGAAGTTCTATAAAAAGTCCTGTTTTTACCAGTGTTCGCTCTAATGTTTTAAGGACAATTGGATCTTCTAAGTTTGCCCTTAAATCCATCCCAGCCGACTGATTTGTGGCATAGTGTGGCAAACCATGTTTTGATTTATTTACAATTTTTACTTTCATTTTTTAGTCGAATAATTCAGGCTCGGAAATTACTTCTTTTTTTGATTTCTCTAAAATAATAACCGCTACTATAAACACAAATAAATAAACGGTATTAATTAGCATAGAAGTATCGAAATAAGCACTTATTTTATAAAGCCCAAAAGAAAGAATTATATAGGTAACCACTCTTTTGAAGTCATAAGGAATTGGATAGTGTTTTCTTCCTATTAAAAGAGATGCCAACATCATGCTAAAATAGCAAGCCAGTGTAGCCCATGCAGAACCTACAAACCCAATTTTTGGAATCAATACTATATTTAGTCCCAAGGTAATGATAGCTCCAAAAATAGCAAGCATTGCGCCATACCCTGTCTTTTCTGTTAGTTTATACCATATCGAAAGGTTGTAATAAATCCCTAAAAATAAATTTGCCATAAGTAAAATCGGCACTATTTCTATTCCTTTTTCGTGATGAAAAGAGCTGCCAATAAAATGTTTTACCACATCCAAATAAAGCATTACAGCCAAAAAGATTAAAGATGCCAAAATGGTAAAGTATTTAAGTACCTCTGCATATATTTTTCTAGAATTATGTTGTTTTTCTTGTGAAAAAAAGAAAGGCTCAGCTGCAAAACGAAAAGTTTGAATAAATAAAATCATAATTATTGAAATCTTATAAAAAGCGCCATACACACCAATTACTGCCATTTTATCGACTGTGTCTGGCAACAAATGTTTTAATAAAATTCTATCAATGGTTTCGTTAGTCATTCCGGCCAAACCAGCTACCAATAGCGGCAGTGCATACCACATCATTTTTTTCCAAAGCATAGTGTTAAATTTCCAGCTAGATTTTATCATTTCAGGGAATAACATAAGTATTGTAACCCCGCTAGCAATCAAATTGGCAATAAAAATATATCCAATACCCACAGCTGGATCATACACTGAATTCACAAAACCAGTAGTCGGAAGACCGTTTTCAACTGCATAAGGGCAATAAATAATAAAGAAAAGATTTAGTCCAATATTAATAAAAATATTCACCAAACGAACCAGGGCAAAACGGGCTGCCTGTCTTTGCTCTCTGAGTTTTGCAAATGAAATTGAGGAGATTGCATCCAGCCCAATAATAAGTGCAAACCACATTACATACTCAGGATGGTTTGGATATTCTAACCAGTTGGAAATGGGTAGTTGATAAAAAATCATTAGTCCTACAAAGACTATTGAGCTAATAATTAAGGAAATTAAGCTTGTGCTGTATACTAATTTCTTGTCGTATTGTTTTTGGGAAAACCTAAAAAAAGCTGTTTCTAATCCGTAAGTAAGTATAATTACCAAAAAAGCAACATAGGCATAAAGCTCTGTGACAACCCCATATTCAGCTGGGATAAAATAGCGTGTATAAAGTGGGACTAATAAATAATTAAGTAGCCGCCCTACTATACTGCTTAACCCATAAATAGCGGTTTGCCCTGCTAATTGTTTTAAGGGATTCAATTTGTAAATTAAAAGTTAGGCTTTCTTTTCTCTAGAAATGCCGTTGTGCCTTCTTGAAATTCAGTTGTTCCAAAGCAATTGCCAAATTCTTTCTTCTCTACTTCAAACCCATCAACGCCTGTTTTAAATCCTGCATTTACAGATTTGATTGCGCTTGCAATTGCCATAGGAGAATTCCTCATTATTTTACTCGCTATTTTTTCAGCTGTTGGAATTAATTCTTCTTGCTGGCAAATATGATTAACCAAACCCCACTTATTAGCCTCATCAGCTGAAATCATACCGGCTGTTGTTATCATTTCCATTGCCTTGCCTTTACCAACAAGATTAGCCAACCTTTGTGTTCCTCCATAACCAGGAATTACCCCTAAGGAAACTTCTGGTAATCCCATTTTTGCATTATCAGAGGCAATACGAATATGACAAGCCATGGCAAGTTCTAATCCTCCTCCCAAAGCAAATCCGTTAATTGCAGCTATGCTTGGTGTTCCACAATTTTCAAGCATATCAAATAATAATTCTTGCCCTTTTCTTGCTAATTCTTCTCCTTCTTTTTTAGAGTGATTAGCAAACTCCTTAATGTCGGCACCTGCTATAAATGCTTTATTTTTGGCTCCTGTTATTATCATGCACCTTACAGATTTGTCTTTTTCTGCTATTGTAATTGCAGTATTTAACTCAACTATCGTTTCTGCATTTAAGGCGTTAAGTTGTTTGGGGCGATTGACTGTAATATATGCAATTGCATTTTTACTTTCGAATAATATGTTTTTGTAATCCATCTTAATGATATTTTATACAAATATAAAAGTTTCCTACTTTTTAGAAATAAAAAACCCTCTTACTAAGTAGAGGGTTTTTAACAATTATATTTTTTTATTTTTAGCCATTAAGTGCTTCCGCTCCTCCAACAATTTCAAGAATTTCTTCAGTAATTGCAGCTTGCCTTGCTTTATTGTAAAATAAGGTTAGGTCATCTTTCAAATCATTTGCATTGTCAGTGGCTTTATGCATTGCTGTCATTCTTGCACCATGTTCTGCAGCATAAGAATCTAATATTGCTTTAAATAGTTGTGTTTTTAAAGACTTTGGTATTAACTCCTGAACTATGTCTTCTTGTGAGGGTTCAAAAATATAATCTCCAATAGTAGCCGTTTCATCTTCTGGCGTTTCAACTGGTAAATAATTTTCATTCATAATTATTTGAGTTGCCGCATTTTTAAACTGGTTATAAACTAATATTACCTTATCATATTTGCCTTGCTTGAAATCATTCATTATGCTTTCTGCAATTTCAACAACTCCCTCAAATGTAATCTCATTATACAAATCATCATGTGTGCTGATTACATTAAAGTTATTTTTATAAAAGTATTCTGATGATTTCTTCCCAACAGAAATAATACTACAATTATAGTTTTTGTACTCTTGTTTTATTAATACTGTTGTGCGTTTAATAATATTAGCATTGAAGCCTCCGCAAAGCCCTCTATTAGAAGTTATGCTAACAAAAAGAATATTTTTTACTTCTCTTTCCACAGAAAAAGAATTACCATCCCCGCTATCTAAACTTGCGCTTAAATTAACAAGCATCTCGGTTAGTTTGTTGGCGTATGGCCTTAGTTGAACAATTGCATCCTGAGCTCTTTTTAGCTTGGCAGCAGATACCATCTTCATAGCAGAAGTAATCTGCATAGTAGATTCAATAGAAGAAATTCTTATTCGTATTTCTTTAAGGTTTGCCATTGATTAATTCGTGTACTTTTTTGATAAATCAGCAGCTACTTTTTCTAGTGTTGAAGTAGTTTCATCTGTAAGTTTTCCTGCTGCCAAATCATCTAAAATATTTTGGTATTTTTGATGCATAAAGGAAATAAATTCTGTTTCAAATTCCCTGATTTTATTAACCGGAACATTCATCAATAATCCATTGGTTCCACAATAAATAATAGCAGCTTGCTCTTCTACTCTTAATGGGGAATATTGTCCTTGTTTTAGAATTTCTACATTTCTTTTTCCTTTCTCAATAATGGCTGTAGTTGCGGCATCCAAATCAGAACCAAATTTTGCAAATGCTTCCAATTCTCTATACTGAGCTTGATCCAGCTTTAAGGTTCCAGCAATTTTTTTCATGGAGTTAATTTGTGCATTTCCTCCAACACGAGAAACTGAAATCCCCACATTAATTGCCGGACGAACACCTGATAAAAATAAATTGGATTCCAAGAAAATTTGTCCATCAGTAATTGAAATTACATTGGTTGGAATGTATGCGGAAACATCCCCTGCTTGGGTTTCAATAATTGGTAGGGCGGTTAACGATCCCCCTCCTTTTACTTTCCCTTTTAATGATTCTGGTAAGTCATTCATTTGAGTAGCAATTTCATCATCATTAATAACTTTTGCAGCACGCTCTAATAATCTTGAATGTAAATAAAACACATCCCCAGGATATGCTTCTCTCCCTGGAGGTCTTCTAAGTAGTAAGGATACCTCACGATAGGCAACCGCTTGTTTTGATAAATCATCAAATACAATAAGTGCAGGACGACCAGTGTCTCTAAAATATTCTCCAATTGCAGTTCCTGCAAATGGTGCATAAAACTGCATTGGTGCGGGATCAGATGCGTTGGCAGAAACAATCACTGTATATGCTAAAGCTCCAGCATCTTCCAGTTTTTTAACTAGAGCTGCTACTGTTGATGCTTTTTGTCCAATGGCTACATAAATACAAAATACAGGCTCCCCTTTTTCGTAAAATTCCTTTTGATTAATAATGGTGTCAATTACAACAGCTGTTTTCCCTGTTTGTCTGTCCCCGATTACCAATTCTCTTTGTCCTCTTCCTATGGGGATCATGGCGTCAATCGCTTTAATTCCTGTTTGAAGTGGCTCATTTACTGGCTGTCGGAAAATAACTCCTGGCGCCTTTCTTTCAATTGGCATTTCAAAAGTTTCTCCTTTAATAGGTCCTTTGCCGTCAATTGGGATGCCAATAGTATTTATTACACGCCCCAACATTCCTTCCCCCACATTAATGGAAGCGATTTTTTTTGTTCGTTTTACTATATCTCCCTCTTTAATTCCTTTAGATGGGCCTAAAAGTACCGCTCCAATATTGTCCTCTTCCAAGTTTAATACGATTGCTTTTAGTCCACTTTCAAATTCAATTAGCTCCCCCGACTGAACATTTGTAAGTCCATAAATTCGAGCAATACCATCCCCTACTTGTAATACGGTTCCTACTTCTTGTAGTTCAGATTCTGATTTGAATCCTGCTAATTGTTGTCTTAAAATTGCTGATACCTCAGCTGGTTTTACTTCTGCCATTATTTTTGTTTTTATTTTTTAGAAGTCCTTTATATATAAATTATTACTAAATGATTTTCTTAAATCCTTAATTACTTTTGCTACACTTACATCCAATTGCCTGTTCCCCATTCGAATAACTACTCCTCCAATTAGTTTTTTATCTACTATTTCAGTTAGCTCAACATCTTGTTTCCCATTACTTTTAATATAGTCTAGATTCTCAAGCCGTAAACTATCATCAAGCTGAAAAGCAGTGCTTACTGATGCTGTTTCAATATTTTTGTGTGCTTTATAAAGAGTGATAAAACTATTTGCAATCCCCTCTAGTAGCGGCTCTCTTTTTTTGTTTGTAATAATATTAACAAATGAAACACTTATTTCGCTCAGTTTATCATAAAAAATCTCTTTGAAAATTGAAATTTTTTGATCTGTTTTTATAATTGGGCTTTTCAGTAGCAACGATAAGTCTCTGCTGTTAGCACATGTGTTTGCTATAAACTGCATGTCTTGTTTGCACTGCTCAAGTGTGTTTTGCTCAAGCGCAAGAGAAAATAAAGATTTTGCATAGCGTATTGTTGCCCTTGTTTGTTTCATTGCTTATTTTAATTTAAGTCTTTGTCTGAAATTGCGGATGTGACTAATTCTTTTTGTTTGTTTAAGTCTTGTAGCTCTGATTTAATAATTTTCTCAGCAATCTCAATAGATAGCTCGGCAACTTGATTTTTTAATTCGGTAATTGCAGCCATTTTTTCGTTTGTAATTTGCTCCTTTGCCGATACTAATATTTTCTCTGCTTCTATTTTTGCTTTATCTTTTGCCTCAGCAATAACCTTATCTTTAATCTCCCTTGCTTCTTTTAATAAAGCGTCTCTTTCTAATTTTGCCTCATTTAAAATTCGCTCATTATCTGCTGTTAGGTTTTCAATATCTTCTTTTGCTTTTTCAGCTGCTTTCAGGGCGTTTTCAATGCTTTCATTTCTTTTATCAACAGCCGTTAAAATCGGTTTCCAAGCAAATTTTTTCAATAAAATAACAAGCAATATAAAAACTACTGCTGTCCAAAAAATAAGACCTATTGCGGGCGTAACTAATTCCATAATTTTGTTTTTTTAAAATAATTACCTGTAAGCAACCCTTACAGGTAATTATTGTTTAATTTGTTTTACTTTAGTAGTGCAACCACTACTCCAAATAAAGCAACGCCCTCAACAAGGGCTGCTGCAATAAACATATTGGTTTGAATCATTCCTGAATGTTCGGGCTGACGGGCCATTGCTTCAAGAGCTTTGCCCCCAATCATACCGATACCGATTCCAGCTCCAATGGCTGATAGTCCAGCTCCAATAGCTGCAAATGCTCCGAAATCCATGGTTTGTGTTTGTAATAACATTTTAATTTAGTTTTAGTTAAACAATTGGTTAATAATTAATGATCTTCCGCTACCGCTAAGCCTATAAATACGGCTGATAGTAGTGTGAATATATAAGCTTGTAAAAAAGCTACTAATAATTCTATACAATAAATAAACAATACAAATAGTACTGAAACCGGAGCGACCGCCCAAGCGCCAGCATTCCCCATTGTACTTTGTGCAATAAAAATTAAAGAAATTAAGCTCAATATAATAATATGCCCAGCAGTAATGTTAGCAAATAATCTAATCATTAAAGCAAATGGCTTTGTAAAAATTCCAATAATTTCAATTGGAACCATGATAGGCATTAGTGCTAATGGTACGCCTGGGGGCTTGATGATATGTCCCCAATATTTTTTATTTCCAGAAATGGTTGTGAGTATAAATGTAAAAACAGATAATACAAGTGTCACTGCAATATTTCCAGTAACATTGGCTGAACCTGGTAGCATTCCCATTAAATTATTAACCAGTACAAAGAAGAATACGGTAAGTAAAAATGGTACATATTTTTGATATTTGGGTCCAATATTCTCTTTAATAATATCGTCTTTTACAAACAGAATTAATGGTTCTAAAAAAGCCTGAAGCCCTTTTGGTGCCTTATTGTTTTTACTATATCCTCTTGCTACTGAGAAGAAAATCAATAATAATAATAAAACAGATATAAGCATTGAAGCTACATTTTTTGTTATTGAAATATCAATAATTGAAAGGCCACTTCCTTCATGTATGTGGCCATGCGAATCTATTGAATATGTTCTGTTTCCTTTTGTAACTATTGATTCTCCGTGATGAAATTTAGAAGACATAAAAACATCTATATTGCCATCAGCATACAAAATTACTGGAAGCGGAATGCTAAATGCATTATCTCCTTCTCCCCACAAATGCCACTGATGTGCATCCGAAATATGGTGCATAATATTTGGAACGGGGTCGTATGCTTCTTGTTGTTGATTTGTCTGTTCGGTGTTTGGCGAAAAAGAATGTGCCTTAATTGTAAAAAAACTTAGTACAAAAACACACATTATTAATCGGATAAATACTCTCATTTTACTCCCTTTTTTAAAATCGGTGCAAAAGTATATAAATAATTGAAATGTAAAATGTTTTTACATTCTTTTTAGTGATTATTTTCGGCCTTAAGTTGCATGTAGTTGTCTCTACCTTCTTTTATAAGTATTATAAAATAGGCAATGAAGAAATGCATGATATAATAAATTGTCATTTCTGTTTTGTTTGATAAAAATGGGAGTAAGTATAAAATACTTGCGATTATTTTTAACCCATTAATCGTTAGAAAATAAAAGGGAGATTTATTTTTAAGTTTGTTTAACAAATGGGTAAGTCCTGTGGAGAAAAGGGACAGTAAAAACAAAAAAAGATAGCTTTTAACTATGAATCTCTTAGCCTCTAATTCTAAAAGGAATTCGGCAAATAGAATGTGAATAGTACAAACTGTTAAAAAAAACAGAAATAATTTAACTAATCTCATTTATTAATCATTCCTTTTAAGCTTATATATAAGGCGACAAAAATAGCAAGAAGTGAAAAAATAATTGTGTAGGCTGGAGTTTGATTGTTTACTTGTGAATCTAAATATTTCCCCAAATAAGCTCCGGCAGCTATAATAAGCCCCATTTGTATGGTGAGGGAAGAAAAGCGAGCGTAATTTCTAAGCCGTTTTTTCTTTGGTTTCTGTTTTTTCGACATGCTTAATGTCTTTTATTACTGCCCCCATACTGCAATGGCCAGTAAAGGCGGCTCCTGGCTCAATAGCTAATTTGTTAGTTATCAAATCTCCAGTTAACTTTGCGGTTGCTTTTAACGACAAGAGTTGTGCAACTGTGATTTTTGCATTTAATGAGCCCGCAATATCCGCATTATTACATTCAATGTCTCCTTCAATTGTTCCGGCTTGCCCAACCACAACTTTGCCAGCTGTTTTTACAGCACCTTTTAGAGTTCCATCAATTCTAATGTCTCCCTTAGATAGAATATCGCCTGTAATAATCGTGCCAACACCAATAATATTTACCGCCCCTGATGTTTCGTTTTGCCCTGTCATTTCTTTTTTGTTTGTAAACATGATAATTTTGTTTTGTAGGGGACAAATGTAATAATTTCTTTATCAATTATTAAGTTCACTCAAATAATTGTTAGTAAAAAATTCGTAATAATTTTTTATATCCTTATGTTTGAAAAAATACTGAAAATTTTGTGATGAAATTATAAGTTTTTTACTCTCTGTTTTTGATAGTTCATTGTTTACTTTACTTGCTGATGAAAAGGCATTGAAATACTCTGTGGCCATTGTGCTGTTTTCAAATGTTTTAATCATAATAAGGTGCCTGTCTTGTCCGAAAAGTATGGCTGTAATTTCAAAAGTTTCTATGCTATATCTATTGCTATGATAATCAGAAAGCAGGGTTTTAATAAAGTTAACATCTGTTTGTTCTTTTGGCATTAAAAGGATAAAATAGTGCGCTTCTCCCTGATCAAAAACATAAGGTGTTCCGCTTTTTGTTTCTCTGTTTATTTTTAGCATTTTTTCCGGATTTTCTAAAACTGCAATAATTTCTTCTGCCCTTTGTTTAACTTCTGTTTCCGGGTGGTTTTTTACAATTTCATTTAGTTGTTTTCTAAAGTTTAAACTGTCATTGCTTTTACCTATTGCCAATGCTTTAAGTAAATCGTATTTTGGTTTTAATTCTTTATTTTCTTTTTCTATTAGTACCGAATCGCATAAGGCAATAACAGTAGAATAGTTTTTGTTGTTATATAAAAATAGTGTGTTTTCATAATGACTTTTTTGGCTGTTTTTCTTTTGTTCAATTTTTGCTAAATAGTCTGGCTCGTTTAGCAATTTACTGTATTTGCTTTCTGGAAATTTTATTAGTAATATTTCTCTACAATTTTTGGCTTTATTATTTTTGTTTTGCTCCGCATAAATAAGATGTAAATTATAATAGGCAAGGGGGGTGTAGTTTTCGTTTTCAGGAAATTTTTCGCAAAGGGAAATTAACATTTTTACGGCTTTTTCGTTTTCACTCAAATAGCTTTTATATATCATTCCTGCCTGATAATGTGCTTCCATAATCATTAAATTGGATGCTTCTATTTTCTCTTTTGTTAGTGGTATTTTATCTTTATAGTATTGTGGGTCTTTTTTGTTGGTTGATTCTCTTCCGCCTTCTTGATTTTGGTTCTGTCCGGGGGAATCATTTTCTAATTCTGTAGATATCTTTTTATCGCTTCTTCTCCAGTCGTCTTCATTTTTTCGTTTCCCCCATTTTTTTACAAATTGTGAATAACCGAAACTTAGAGTAGATGGATTATAAAAATACCATCTTCCGCCACTTGTTCTTTGTCCAAAATTATTTTCTCTCTCGCCAAATCTATTATTTTCAAATCTTTGGTTGGCGTTTTGCCTTTCCAATTGTTGCTTTTCAAACTCCTTTTTTTGCTCGACTGCAATAATCTGGTTTATTACTTGATCTAGTTCTTTCTCACTCATCTTTGCCAATATTTGCAAACTATCTTGCAAGTTTATGGTATTGATATATCCGGCAAGTTCTGCAAGTAATGTTTGTCTTTCTTTGGTTTGGTTGTATTCTTTATGTTCGGTATCCATAAATGCAATGGTGCTATCATAAAATGCGGAAGCGCTCATGTATTTTGATTTGGAATAATATATTTTTCCCAATTCCAGATACGATCTGGCTTTTTGCTCATCATTAAACTCGCTTTTCTCTGTTGATAGCATGAAATTTTCAATTGCTGAAAGGGTGTCCTCTTGGGTTAAATCCATTTTTGCTATGGCGTAATAAATTTGGTCCAGATATTCTTTGTTTTTATCGTCCTTTGTCATTTTCAAAAGCTCCGCTCTTACCTTATCGCTATATTTAGAGTTTCCTTGAACGCATTGTGCTTTGTTTATTTTGCAGTTGAACACCATTTCGTATTCCGGATTAGCTTTTATTACTTTTTCGTAATAGCTAATTGCTTTATTATAATTTTGGTGTTGCTGATTTAGTTGTGCTAAAATAAAATAGAGCCGTGTTTTCTTTTTTCTTTTTTTTATCAGTTTGATTGCGGTATTTAATTCGTCTAATGCTAAGATATAATTGTCCTGTTTTAAGTAAAAATCAGCAAGAATTGTTGCTAAATCATCCTCCAATTTTTCAGGAAACTTTCTGTCTGTTTGCAGTTGGTCTAATTCCATTTCTGCAGCCACATAATCTTCTTTTTCCGCAAAACATCTTGACAGCCAAAGTGATGCGTCATATTTTATGGGGTTGCGTTTATAATTCTCTTTTATATAGTTAAATGTTTTGATGGCTTCATCAAATTCTCCTTTATAAAAATAAGCCCTTCCAATCATAAAATAATTATCGTCAATCCATTTGTTATACTCTTTTCCTCTAATATTCATAGAGTGGCGCTGAATCACAATCGACCCTTTTTCAATGGCTTTATTCATATATGGATGAATTGTTTGGTTTTTTGCTAAATCCCCTGTTTTAAAAACAGGGATTATTTCTGAAAAGTCGTCTTTGTGGTTTTCTTCTAGCTTTTTAATCCCGGCTTTTAAACTCTCTTTTCCGTTAAAATAGCCATTATATTTTGCAGTAGTATTGTGATACTTCCTGTTCATAAAATTATTCTTTTTAGTTGAACAGGCGCATATTACTAGAGTAATAAAAAATAATATTAGTAAGTTTGTGGCTTTATTTTTTTCTATCAAATTCATTTACAGCAATTAAACTAATTTTGCACAA
This sequence comes from uncultured Flavobacteriales bacterium, assembly GCA_950069165.1. GTDB lineage: Bacteria > Bacteroidota > Bacteroidia > Flavobacteriales > BACL11 > DUAL01. The sequence continues at coordinate 9,211 of CATMIT010000017.1, read as the reverse complement.
AAATATTTTATTTTTTGGTATGTATTCTGCTGTGGAGAAAATTTATTTTTTTGATATTTGCCTTAATTTATGAAAGAAAAAAACGGTAATTCTTTTTTTAGCAAACTTAAACAAAAGTATCGCTTAATTGTTATGAGTGATAGCACACTTGAAGATCAACTTTCGTTTCGTTTTTCAGGTGTAGATGTAATTACTGTTTTGACGATTGGATGTATTTTGTTATTTGTTTGTTTTCTTTTGCTTGTTGGCTACACTCCTTTAAATGAATATGTGCCAGGGAAAGCAAGTAGCCATTTGTATAAAGAATTAATTGCTATAACGCTTAAAACTGATTCTTTAGAGAAAAAACTATTGGTGAATGAAATCTACCTCAAAAATATTTCTGCTATTGTAAACGGGGAAGACCCTATTAATCTTTCAACTGAAAATATTCTTACTCTTTCTTCCTTTGAAGCCGAACTCTCTTTTAAAAAGTCGATAGAAGATTCCCTGCTTAGAATTGCAGTGGAAGCGGAAGATAAAATTTCTCTTTTTTCTTCTGACAAAAAAGGAAGTCTTGATATGGAAAATATCTTGTTTTTTAGCCCTATAAAAGGAGTTATTACCAATGGTTTTAATCGTAAAAAAGAGCATTTTGGCACAGATATTGTAGCAAAAGAAGATGAGCCAATAAAGTGTGTATTTGATGGAGTAGTTGTTATAAGCCATTGGACATCAGAAACCGGATATGTGGTTGGCGTTCAGCATGCAAACGGTGTTTTTTCGCTTTATAAACACAATTCTATATTATTTAAAAATGCAGGAGAATATGTAAGATCAGGAGAAGTAATTGCTATCATAGGAAATTCTGGAGAACTTTCCTCAGGCCCTCATTTACATTTTGAATTATGGTACAAGGGAACGCCGGTTAATCCTGAAAATTACATATCATTTTAATTATGAGTATAAAAACAGCTCTAAGTTTACCTTTTGCAAAGTTTATTATTCGTAAAAACGATAAGTGGAAAAAAAATGCGGTTAAAATCCAGCAGGATTTATTGTTTTCATTAATAAAAAAAGCGCAAAACACAAGCTTTGGAAAAGACCATAATTTTTCTGAAATATCAAATTATTCTGATTGGAAAAAGAATGTCCCCATAAGAGATTATGAAGATTTAAAAGATTATGTACAAGCAATAATTGATGGAGAGGAAAATGTTTTATGGCCTGAAAAACCTATTTATTTCTGTGAAACATCAGGGACAACTTCTGGCACAAAATACATTCCAATTAGCAAAGAGTCCATGCCACACCATATTACTGCAGCTAGAGATGCCATCCTTAGTTATATTGCAGAAACTAAAAACACATCCATTGTAACTGGAAAAATGATTTTCTTGCAAGGAAGTCCTGAATTAAGTAAAACAGGCAATATTCTAACAGGAAGGCTCTCCGGTATTGTTGCACATCATATCCCTACTTATTTATCTAAAAACCGCTTGCCTACTTTTGCAACTAATTGTATTCAAGATTGGGAAGAAAAAATAGATGCTATTGTGGATGAAACTTTGCCGGAAAACATGAGTTTGATTAGCGGAATTCCACCTTGGGTACAAATGTATTTTGAAAAATTACAGGAAAAAACCGGAAAGCAAATTGCAACTATTTTTCCAAATTTTGATTTGTTTATTTACGGAGGAGTGAATTATGAGCCATATAGAAAAACATTTGAAAAATTAATTGGAAAACAAGTTGATGGGGTGGAATTGTATCCTGCTTCAGAAGGGTTTATTGCTTATCAGGATTCCCAAAAAGAGGAGGGGATGTTGCTTTGTGTAAATCATGGTATATTTTACGAATTCATTCCAGCGGAGGAGTTTCAAAATAAAAATCCAAAAAGGATTTCACTTTCTGATGTTGAAATTGGAGTAAATTATGTTCTTATTTTAAATACAAATGCCGGTCTTTGGGCGTATAATCTTGGCGATACCATTAAATTTGTTTCAATAAATCCATATCGAATTGTGGTAAGTGGTAGAATAAAACATTTCACTTCTGCTTTTGGAGAACATGTAATTGCTGAAGAGATAGAGAAAAGTTTGAAAGAAGCTTTAGAAAAATTCCCTGGCAGGGTGAATGAATTTCATGTGGCCCCACAGGTAAGTCCGGAATCTGGGCTACCCTTTCATGAGTGGTTTGTTGAGTTTGACGAACAGCCAACAGATTTAGGTGGCTTTACTAAAGAATTAGATGTTAATTTGCAGAAGAGGAACGCTTATTACAAAGATTTGATTTCTGGTAATATTTTGCGGCCTTTAGAGGTCTCAATCATTGGAAAAAATGGGTTTAGAAAATATATGAATTCAATTGGGAAATTGGGTGGACAAAATAAAGTGCCAAGATTAGCAAATGACAGAAAAATCGCCAATCAATTAAGGAGTTTTGTGTAAAATGAAGGAAAAGAAAAAACATATTGCAATTTTAGGGTCTACCGGTTCAATCGGCACTCAAGCATTGGAAGTGATTGCCAATCAAAAGGAGCTGTTTGAAATAGAGGTGCTAACGGCACATAGTAATTGTGAATTATTGATTACACAAGCAAAAAAATTCAAACCAAATGTGGTTGTAATTACTGACCAAAGCAAATATAAGAAGGTAAATAATGCTCTTTTTGATTTGGGAATAAAGGTTTATGCCGGGAAAGAAGCGCTTGCAGAGGTGGTAGAGATGGAAGATATTGATTTGGTGCTTACTGCTTTAGTCGGATATGCTGGCTTGAAACCCACTATTCGAGCGATAAAAGCTGGTAAAAATATAGCGCTTGCCAACAAAGAAACTTTGGTTGTTGCGGGTTGTTTGATTAGTCTGTTGTGTAAGGAATATGGTGTTTCTATTTATCCAGTTGATTCGGAACATTCTGCCCTTTTTCAATGTTTAGTTGGAGAGGAAAATAATGCTATTGAAAAAATTTATCTGACTGCTTCTGGCGGCCCTTTTAGAGGTTGGAAAAAACAGGAGCTATCTACCGTTAAAAAAGAGCAAGCCCTTAAACATCCGAATTGGGATATGGGAGCTAAAATTACAATCGATTCTGCCACTTTAATGAATAAGGGTTTGGAGGTGATTGAGGCAAAATGGCTTTTTGATTTAAAAGCGGAGCAAATTGAAGTGGTGGTACATCCCCAATCTATTATTCATTCGGCTGTTCAATTTGAAGATGGTTCCATAAAAGCGCAATTGGGTTTGCCTGACATGAAATTACCAATACAATATGCGCTTGGATTTCCTGAAAGATTAAAAAATTCCTTTAAACGATTTGATTTTTTGGATTATCCCCATTTAACTTTTGAAAAACCTGATAGAAAAACTTTCAGAAATTTAGATTTAGCATATACAGCAATGGGTAAAGGAGGAAATATGCCCTGTATTTTAAATGCTGCAAACGAAATTGCCGTGGCTGCTTTTCTAAAAGATGAAATTGGCTTTTTAAATATGTCCGATTTGATAGCAAATTGTATGGAAAAAATTACTTTTGTGCCCAATCCTTCCTATGAGGATTTTGTAGAAACGGATAAACAAACACGAATTTTAGCAAATAAATTATTGTAGATGGAATTTTTGATTAAAGCAGCACAACTCATTATGAGTTTATCAATCTTGGTTATATTGCACGAGTTAGGCCATTTTATCCCTGCCAAACTGTTTAAAACAAGAGTAGAAAAATTCTATCTGTTTTTTGATCCTTGGTTTTCTTTGGTTAAAAAGAAAATTGGTGATACGGAATATGGAATCGGATGGCTACCTCTTGGAGGTTATGTAAAGATTTCCGGGATGATAGATGAATCCATGGATAAGGAGCAAATGCAAAAACCTCCAGAGTCCTGGGAATTTAGGGCAAAACCCACATGGCAAAGGTTGATTATTATGCTGGGCGGAGTAACAGTGAATCTGCTTTTGGGAATTTTTATTTATGCTATGGTTTTGTTTGCTTATGGCTCTAAATACTTACCCAATGAAAATGTAACGGATGGTATTTGGTGTGTGAGCCCTCTTGCTAAGGATTTGGGTTTTGAAACTGGAGATAAAATCATTGCAGTTGATGATAATAAGCCGATTGTTTTTAGTAGCGTTTTTGAAAGTCTTTTATATGCAAAAACAGTTACAATTGTAAGAAATGGTATTACAAAACAGTTGGTATTGCCAACTGATTTTATTGCACAACTTTTAGAGTCGGAGGTAAGGATATTGTTTGCGCCAAGAATTCCTACTATTGTTAGCGGGTTTCCGGATATTTCAAATGCAAAAAATGCTGGTTTTGAAAAGAAAGATCGAATTGTTTCTGTAAATGGGGTGCAAACAAAATATTTTGATGAGTTTAAAAATGAGCTTCAACAAAATAAAGGAAAAAACATTAGTGTTGGAGTAAATAGGTTTGGAGAAGAAATTTTGCTTTCTGTTGATGTAAATGATGAGGGAATGATTGGTTTTATGCCTAGTAATCTATCTTTAACTCAATTGGAAGATTTAGGAATATACTCTTTAAATTCTACCTCTTATTCTTTTTTAGAGGCTTTACCAGCCGGTTATCATTTGGCAATAAGAAAACTTGGATCTTATATAAATCAGTTTAAATTAATCCTCTCTCCAAGCACGGGTGCTTATAAGGGGTTGGGTGGTTTCGGTACTATTGGTAGTCTTTTTCCAGGAAAATGGCATTGGCAATCCTTTTGGGAAATGACGGCTTTTCTGTCTTTGATGTTAGCTTTTATGAATATCCTTCCTATTCCTGCATTGGATGGGGGTCATGTTATGTTTTTACTATATGAAATGCTTGTGGGAAAGCCCGCTCCTGAAAAAGTAATGGAGTATGCACAAGTGGTGGGTATGCTTTTTTTGTTGTCTTTGTTAGTGTATGCAAATGGAAATGATCTTTTAAAGCTCTTTTAGGTGGGTTTTTTAGACTCATATGGTTTGATTATTGTCTTTTCTCTAACAATAATTATTTCTTATTTCTTTAATCTTTACGCCAAAAAATCTGGCATTCCTGCAGTATTAATGCTAATCGGATTAGGCATAGTTATCCATTACGGATTATTGTTTTCTGGAAAAGGTCCGCTTGATTTGGCAAAGCCTCTTGAAGTTTTAGGAGTAATTGGTTTAATATTGATTGTTTTGGAGGCAGCATTGGATTTGCGCCTGCAAAAAGATAAAGCGTCTCTTATTATAAGATCCTTTTTAGCAGCGCTATTGGGGCTGGGGGGTACGGTTTATTTGGCTTCTTTGACATTGAGTTATTTTTTGGACATTGACTTTTTAAACGCCATGCTATATACTATTCCGCTTTCTATTTTAAGTTCTGCAATAATTTTACCAAGTATTGATGATTTGGATAAGGATAAAAGAGAGTTTATGATTTATGAAAGCACCTTTTCTGACATTATTGGTATTGTCGGTTTTTATAGTGTGCTGACATTGTTAGGCTCTTCATCCTCTGAGGGGGTGTATGGAGAAGTTTTTGGAAACTTAGCGCTAACAGTACTATTCTCAGTTATTATTTCTTACATACTTATATGTGTGTTTCAAAATATTAAAGGGCCTGTAAAGCTTTTTTTACTGATTTCGATACTGCTACTGTTATATGCGGTAGGGAAAATGTTCCATCTATCTTCTTTAATTATTATCCTGATTTTTGGTATTATTTTAAATAACTACAAATTATTTTTTAAGGGTGTTTTAGGAAAATTGGTTAACATGGAAAGGGTGGAAGATGTGTTGGATGATATGAAAGTAATAACAGCAGAAACCTCCTTTGTGGTAAGAACTTTCTTTTTCATTCTTTTTGGTTGGTCTGTTTCTTTAATCTCTCTTTTAAGTTTTAATGTGATTGGTTTGGGGTTGTTGGTTTTGGTTATTATTTATTTGGTTCGGGCAATTGTACTTTTTGTTTTCAGTGGAAAAGATATTATGCCTCAGCTTTTTTTAGCGCCAAGGGGATTGATTACGATTCTACTGTTTTTTGCAATACCGAAAGAACTTGCTGTTGAAGCTGATTTTCAAGGGGTCTTGCTTTTTGTTATTTTAGTAAGTTGCCTTGTTATGAGTTGGTCATTAGTGCGGCAAAAAAAGAAGCTGGCTAATGAAATGATAGATGATGAAAATGAGGGTTCTCCTTTAGAAAATAAAAGAGAAATCATTGAAGAATAGGTCTTTTTAACAATCTCTTTTTCATAGTTTTGCAAACACATTATTAAAAACAAGTTACAATGATTGATATTAAAAAAACACTGGATGTGTTAGGGATAAAAGCATCTAACAATGGGACTTCAACAGGAGCTGTTTCTTTTGGTGGTGGAGAGGTAATTGACTCTTTTTCTCCAGTAGATGGAAGTTTAATTGGAAAGGTTACCGAAACAACTCCTGAAGAATTTGAAAAAGTGATGCAAGCTGCAACAGCTGCATTCAAGGATTGGAGATTAAAGCCCGCTCCGCTTAGAGGAGAAATTGTTCGCCAGTATGGAGAGAAGTTGAGGAAATATAAACAACCCCTTGGAGAGTTGGTTTCTTACGAAATGGGGAAATCCTTACAGGAAGGCTTAGGTGAGGTTCAGGAAATGATTGACATCTGTGATTTTGCTGTTGGGCTTTCTCGCCAGTTACACGGACTAACAATGCACTCTGAACGCCCAGGGCATAGAATGTACGAACAGTATCATCCCCTTGGAGTAGTTGGTATTATTTCTGCCTTTAATTTTCCGGTAGCCGTTTGGTGTTGGAACACGGCTCTTGCTTGGATTTCAGGCGATACTTGTGTTTGGAAAGCGTCAGAAAAAGCCCCTTTATGTGCAATTGCTTGTCAAAATATTTGGAATGAAGTAGCAAAAGAAAATGATTTGCTAGAAGGGATTTCTTGTCTCGTAAATGGAGATTATAAAGTAGGAGAGATGATGACGGCTGACGATAGGTTGCCTTTAATTTCTGCAACAGGATCAACAAGAATGGGTAAAATTGTAGGCACAAAAGTAGCGGAGCGTTTTGGAAAATCATTGTTAGAATTGGGGGGAAATAATTCCATTATTATCACTCCTGATGCGGATTTAGAAATTACAATTATTGGCGCTTTGTTTGGTGCTGTTGGCACTTGTGGTCAAAGATGTACTTCTACAAGAAGATTAATTATTCACCAGTCAGTTTATGATGAGGTGAAAAATAAATTGGCGAAAGCATATACACAACTGAGTATTGGCAACCCATTAGACGAAAGTAATCATGTTGGGCCACTTATTGATAAAATGGCAGTAGATATGTACTTAAACGCGATTGAAAAAGCAAAACAGGAAGGTGGTAATGTATTGGTTGAGGGGGGTGTTTTGGAGGGTGAAGGATATGAAAGTGGTTGCTATGTAAAACCTGTAATTATTGAGGCTGAAAATCATTATGAAATAGTACAAGACGAAACTTTTGCTCCTATTTTATACATTATGAAATACGCTACTATTAATGAAGCAATTGAATTACAAAATGGTGTAAAACAAGGTTTTGGCGGGATGGCTACGAACTCGATGTTTATGTGGTCACAAGGAACTTCAAAATCCTATAAAGGAATGCCTAAAGGAAGGTATTATAACTTTAAAACTGGAGATGTTCCTGCTATAAAAGATAATGTGCAAGGATTGCGTTTTGTTTCGCCACGAAATCAATTAGGCGGTTTTGGCGGAAGTAACAACGTTGTGCGCGGTTTAAAATCGGGAGCATTTAACGTTTATGGTGATTACCCGGAAATTATCAAGCAACAACCTATGAATATTACTTCTGGTCGCTTTATGAATTATGGAGATATTCAGGAGAAGCGTAAAGTGGCGATTATAGGCGAAGGCGTGCGTAACGCTTTGTATGAAAATGGAGAAGAGGCCATTGGTACGTATATCAAAATTAACGGAGTCAATTTTATGGTTGTGGGTACCTATGCCAAAGTTGCCAGCGAAGGAGATTCCGAAGAAAATCAAAAGGAGATTTATGTGCCTTTTACTGCTTTCTCTCAGGCTTTCAATATGGGAAATCGAGTTGGCTGGATGGCAGTCACCGCTAAAGATGGTTACTCGATCACGGCGCTCAAGTCTGAAGTTTTTGACATTATAAAAACACGACACACGATTCATCCTGAAGACGATCGTGCTATTGGTAATTTTGACCTTTATGAGCAATATCAAAAAGTAGACGGACTGTTTATCGCGCTTAAAGTAGTCGCCTATTTTGTTGGGATTCTAGTGCTTCTTTCAGGGATTATAGGGATAAGCAATATCATGCTTATTGTCGTAAAAGAGCGCACCAAAGAAATAGGTATCCGCAGAGCTTTAGGTGCGAGCCCTTGGTCTATACGGGGTCAAATTCTTATGGAGTCTGTTTTTCTTACTATAATTTCCGGGATGGTAGGGATCTCTCTAGGCGCAGCGCTTATTTATGTGCTCAATACGATACTCGACGCTAATGGTCCAGTTGAGATGTTTGCCAATCCAAGCGTTGATTTGGGAACAGTGATCACAGCGCTTTTCATTCTTATTTTTTCCGGATTACTTGCTGGTTTTATTCCGGCTCAAAATGCTATTAAAGTTAAACCTATTGATGCCTTGCGCACCGAATAAAAATTTCATCAACAAAACGAATCATTAACTCATGAAAAAATCGGTTACTATTGTTATCCTGGCGGTTATCGCTATCGTTTTTATAGGATCACTCTATTATTTATATCAGAAAAATCAGGAGGACCCTGTGGTGTACACCACCGAAACACCTTCTAAACAAACCATTGTTAAAAAAACGGTTGCTACAGGAAGTATTGTTCCGCGGGAAGAGGTGCTTATCAAGCCTAATATTTCAGGAATTATCAAAGAGATTCTTGTAGAAGCCGGTGCGTTTGTAGAAGCCGGGGATTTGCTTGCGCAGATCGAAGTTGTTCCTAATGCATCATCGCTCGTGAGTGCACGTAATAACATTCAAACGGCTAGAACCAACTTGGAGACCGCAAAGTTAACGCTTGAAAATCAAGAAAGTATTTATCAAAGACAGAAAGCACTTTTTGATAAAGGTGTTGTGAGTGCCAATGATTTTGATAACAGTCAGCGTGAGTATAATCAGGCGGTGCAAAATTTTAAGCAACAACAAGTGAGTTTGTCAAGTGCGCAGCAAAACTATGATATCGTAAAAACGGGTACTACAACCGGATTGGGGAATAATG
>CATMIT010000016.1 GCA_950069165.1 uncultured Flavobacteriales bacterium | reverse complement strand
TGGTGATGAAGCTGCTTCTTGGGGATCTCATGGTAACATGGGTACTCTTAATGGTGATGATGAAGATATGTCTTTTGGTGTTTCTTATGCAATGGGTGACTTTACTTTAGGTCTAGCAATGCATAAAATTACTAATACTGGTGATGGTATGGATGATTACGAAAGAAATGTAACTGAAGCAAACTTGGGTTACACCATGAGTGATAATACCAATGTTGGCATTAAGTATGCTACCGATAATGATGGTGGTGAAGAAGATGTAAAATACATGTGGTTAACTTTATCTATTACTCCGTAATTAGATAAAAACACAAAATATAAAGAGCCCCAATTGGGGCTCTTTTTTTATGCCTTTTATCTAGTATTTCTATTTATTCCCCCTTTTACGACTAACAAATTACTGTTAACAACTGAAAATGGGGTTTACCTAATTTAGAACAAACATTTCTATCTTGCAACCAGTATTAACCAAAAAATATAGAATAATGAAAAAAGTATTTTTAACTGCAGTTCTTGCTTTCGCAACTTTGTTTGCTTCTGCTCAAATCATGGTAGTTACTACTTATGATGGAGACCAGGAAGAGAGTATAGACAAGTTAACTGCCAACATGGGAATTGGCTACTCAATCAATGACAATATTGTAATTGGTGGAGTGAAAAATGGAGATGATTATGATTTGTTTGCTCGTTACAATTACAATGAAGATCTCTACATCTCATTGCAAATGGCTACAGGAGATAATGAGGGTACGAGTGTTGGTGTAGGTTACTCTGTAAATGTGTGGAAGGGTTTGTATATTGAGCCGAACTATAGCATGCCAACAGAAAAGGATGCAGATGGTAATAGAGATGGCGAATTCAACCTAGGGATAGGTTACAGATTCTAAGCAGTAGACCCAAAAAAAATTAAAACCAGTTCAAGAACTGGTTTTTTTTATATAAATTTGTGACTAATTAAAAACCCAAAAAAAAATAAAGAAATGAAAAAGTTAATTTTAACAGCAGTATTAGCAATAGCAACATTGTTTGTTTCTGCACAAAGCTTCATGGTTGTTACTGATTTAATTAAAACAGCTGATGGAGAGGAAGCTGGAATGAAAAATATTACGGACAGAATAGGTGTTGGTTACCAAGTAAACGATAACTTCATTGTTGGTTTACAATCTGCTGCAGGAGATGATGGATATGATATGTTCTTCCGTTACTTATGGAAAGAAAACATCTATGTATCATTAAACATGCCGACTGAGGAAGCTACTGATAACATGAAAATTGGTATTGGTTTTTCTGTAAATATTTTGGGAGATTTGTATGTTGAGCCAAATTACAATATGTCACTTAGTGAGGATGCTAGCGGAGACAGAAAGGGTGACTTTAACTTAGGGCTATCTTACAGATTCTAAGAAATAACTCTTAAAAAAAATAAAAGCCAGCTTTTAGCTAGTTTTTTTTATGCAATCAATTTTTTTAACTTTTCCAAAACATCATTTATACCCTTAGGATTGCTGCCACCAGCAGAAGCAAAATTAGCTTGCCCTCCTCCTCCTCCGTTTATTAAAGGGCTAATTTCATTAATTAAATTTGAAGCATTAAGGTTTTTATTTTTTACCAAATCATCCGTAATCATAATCGTAATAATTGCTTTGCCTTCATTCCCAGAGGCCAAAAGCACAAGCAAATTCTCTTGTTTTTTTAGTTTGAAAGCAATATTTTTCATTGTCCCAGCATCCAAATTTACTTTTTCAGCAATTACATTCATGCCATTTATTTTACTGCTTTTATCTAGCAATTCATTTAGTAATCCATCTGCTTTTTCTTTTTGCAATTTTTCTAATTCTTTCTCTTTCTTTTTATTTACGGTGAGCAAATCTTTTACGCTTTTAACTAATTCTTTAGTTTTAAGCAATCTGCTTAACTCATCCAATACATTGCCTTGTGCATTAAAATATACTAATGCTTTTGTTCCTGTTATTGCCTCAATTCTTCTTATTCCGGCAGCAGTTGAACTTTCTGAAATGATTTTAAAAAGTCCTATTTCACCTGTTGCATTTACATGCGTTCCTCCACAGAGTTCTTTGGAAGAATCAAACTGAATCATTCTTACTACATCTGCATATTTTTCACCAAATAGCATCATGGCACCCATTTCTTTTGCTTCAGAAAGCGGCATGTTATTATGCTCTGTTAAGAAGATATTATTTAAAATTTTAGCATTAACACTTGCTTCTATTTTTGACAACTCCTCATTAGAAAGTTTTGAAAAGTGAGAAAAATCGAACCTTAAATAATCAGCACAAACCAAAGACCCTTTTTGCTGCACATGCTCGCCTAAAATTTCCTGCAAACTCTCATGTAACAAATGCGTAGCAGTATGATTTCTTTCGGTGGAAATTCTTGAATCTAAATCCACGATAGCCGTAAATTTTTCTTTTAATTTTTTTGGCAACTCCTTAACAAAATGAATAATTACATTGGTTTCCCTTTTGGTATCAAATATGTCAATGCATTCCTTTTCATTTTTGATACATCCTGTATCACCAACTTGCCCACCACCTTCTGCATAAAATGGAGTTAGGTTAAAAACCAGATGAAAAACAACTCCATCAACAGTTTTTACTTCTCTATATCTAGTAATTTTAATGTCGGTTTCTAATTTTTTATAACCAACAAACTCCTCTACTTCATCTTCAATCAGCACCATCCAATCGCTAATTTCTATTTTTGCAGCAGATTTTGATCTGTCTTTTTGTTTTTTCATTTCTGCATCAAAGCCATCTGTATCACATTTCATGCCTTTTTCATTTAATATTAATATTGTCAAATCTTTTGGGAAACCAAAAGTATCGTATAATTCAAAAAGTTGCTTGCCAGAAATATTTTTTGCCTTTACCATCATTTGCTGAATCCTTTTTAAGCCCGCTTCAAGCGTTCTTAAAAAAGATTTTTCTTCCTGTTTTACTACATTTTCTATAATATCAATTTGTGATTTTATTTCTGGAAATTGCTTTCCCATTTGTGCACTTAATACCTCTACTAATTTATACATAAATGGCTCTTTCATATCCAGGAACGAATAGCCATAGCGAACAGCTCTTCTTAAAATCCTACGGATAACATAACCGGCCTTGACATTGGAAGGCAGTTGCCCATCTGCAATGGAAAAAGTGATAGCCCTTATATGATCTGCAATCACACGCATGGCAATATCTTGTTTTTCGTTTTTACCATATTCCCTTTTGCTAAGCTTTGCTATTTGTTGAATTATTGGCTGAAAAATATCAGTATCATAATTGGATTTTACCCCTTGCATTATCATACAAAGTCGTTCAAAACCCATGCCAGTATCTACATGATTACTAGGAAGTTGCTCTAAACTATTGTCTGCTTTTCGGCTGTACTGCATAAAAACCAGATTCCAGATTTCAATAACTTGTGGATGATCTTTATTTACAAGAGTTGCTCCGTCAACTTTTGCTCTTTCTTTATCCGTTCTATTATCATAATGAATTTCACTACAAGGACCACAAGGGCCAACCTCCCCCATTTCCCAAAAGTTATCTTTTTTATTTCCATTTAATATTTTATCTGTTTGGGTATGCTTGCTCCAAATATCAAAAGTTGCTTTATCTCCTGATAAACCATCCTCTTTCGCTCCTTCAAAAACCGTTACATAAAGCCGATCTTTATCTAACTTACAAACTTCAGTTAAAAATTCCCAAGACCAATTAATTGCATCTTCTTTGAAATAATCACCAAAGGACCAATTCCCCAACATTTCGAACATGGTATGATGATAGGTATCGTGTCCTACCTCTTCCAAATCATTATGTTTTCCAGAAACTCGCAAGCACTTTTGTGAATTTGCCACTCTTAAATCTGTGGGCTTGGAATTACCTAAAAATATATCCTTAAAAGGATTCATTCCCGCATTGGTGAACATTAAAGTAGGATCATTTTGCACCACCATTGGGGCAGAACTGACAATTTGATGTGCTTTTTCTTGATAAAAGTTTAAAAATAAAGCCCTTACTTTTTTAGAATCCATTCTTTCTATTTTGTCTATTCACATTAATGTGTTAGAAATCAGTAAATTTAGCGCCTCAATATAATGTAATTTCACTAATTTTGCGGCAGAAATAATTTCATGGCTAAAATAAAATATTATTACGATACCAAAACATTAAGTTATAAACGAATTGAACTAAATACTTTTGATAAGTTCAAGCGTTCTCTTGGCTTTTTATCAGCTAGTACAGTTGTTGGACTTATTATGGTAATTGTGTTTTTTCAGTTTTTTGATAGCCCAAAGGAAAAAAGATTGAAAAGCGAGATTGAAAATTTAGTGTTACAATATGATATCTTGAGCAAGAAAATGACACAAATTGATTTGGTTTTAGATGACATTCAGCACAGAGATGATAATATATATCGTGTGATTTTTGAAGCTGACCCTATCCCTTCTTCCATTAGAAAGGCAGGTTTTGGAGGTGTGAATAGATATAAGGATATTCGTAATTTTAGCAATGCCGAATTGGTAATAGAAGCGGCAAAAAAGGCAGATAAACTTTTTAAACAACTCTATATTCAGTCCAAATCCTTTGATGAAGTAATTGATTTAGCAAAAAATAAAGCGGATATGTTGGCATCAATCCCAGCAATTCAGCCAATAGCCAATAAAGATTTAGGTAGAGTGGCAAGTGGTTATGGTTACAGAATTCACCCCATTTACAAAACAAGAAAACTTCATACAGGAATGGATTTTACAGCTCCGCAAGGCACCCCTATTTATGCCACTGGTGATGGAAAAATAGCAAAAGTAAGAAGAAGCAGAAGAGGCTATGGCAATCATGTAATAGTTGATCATGGATATGGCTACCAAACGCTTTATGCGCATATGACAAAATACATAGTGTATAGAGGACAAAAAGTAAAAAGAGGAGAAATAATTGGTTATGTAGGAAGTACAGGCACATCAGTTGCACCTCACCTGCATTATGAAGTAATAAAAAACAAAAGAAAAATCAATCCTGTTAATTATTATTATAATGATTTGAGCCCTGAGGAATACGAAAAAATGCTCGAAATTTCCTCTCAAAATAACCAGTCATTTGACTAATGCCTTATAAAGAAAAAGAAATAGAAAAATTATTTTATCCCATTGGGGATGTAGCAAAAATGTTTGATGTAAGTGTTTCTTCCATCCGATATTGGGAAAAGGAGTTTGATATTCTGAAACCAAAAAAAAATAAAAAAGGAAACAGAATGTTCACCAAAAAAGATGTGGACAACCTTAGAATAATTTATCACTTAACCAAAGAAAGAGGTTTCACTTTGGAAGGCGCTAAAAAGAAATTACGCGAAAATAAAGCAGATACCATTGACAATGTTGAAATCATCAATCATCTAAAAAATATCCGTCAGTTTTTAGTAGAATTCAGAGAAGAACTCTAAAAATATTTCCCTTTTAGTAAATAGAATTTCACATATTCATCCACCCCTTTTTCTAATGTTGTGAATGATTTTTTATAACCAATATTTTTTAGTTTTTGCATATCTCCTTGCGTAAAATATTGGTATTTATCCCTAATATCCTCTGGCGTATCGATAAAAGAAATATTTGGCATTTTGTTTAAAGCACTAAAAGTAGCTTTTGCCAAATCGTTAAAAGTACGCGCTTTTCCTGTTCCTAAATTATAAATCCCACTATCTTTTTTGTGCTTCATCATAAACAGAAGCGCCTCACAAACATCCTTTACATAGATAAAATCTCTAAGTTGCTCTCCATCTTTATAATCTTGATTATGAGAATGGAAAAGCTTCATTCCTCCTGTTTCTTTTATCTGGTTAAAGGTGTGAAAAATGACGGATGCCATCCTTCCTTTATGATATTCGTTGGGTCCAAATACATTGAAAAACTTAAAACCAGCCCAAAATGGTGGATTCTCATTTTGCTTTAACACCCATTTATCAAATTCATTTTTTGATATTCCATAAGGATTAAGGGGTTGTAATTTTTCCACAAGCTCATGGCTATCCTCAAAGCCAAACTCTCCCATTCCATAAGTTGCTGCTGAGGAAGCGTAAATAAATGGAATCTGAAATTTTACGCATTTCTCCCATAAATTTTTAGAATAATTTAGATTAAGTTCATCAAAAATTACAGTATCAAATTCTGTGGTATCGGTTCTGGCACCAATATGAAAAACAAAATCTATTGTATTCCCATTCCCATCCATCCAACTCATCAAATCCTTTCTGTGCACCTTTTCGAAAAATTGTTTTCCCTCTAAGTTTTTATTCTTGGTTTCATCTGAAAAATCATCCACTAAAACTAAATTATTAAAACCCTCATTATTTAGCTTTTTGACCAAAAAACTCCCGATAAAACCTGCTGCACCCGTTACAATTATCATCTTAATTCAAAGTTTTGTCCTAAATATACTTTTCTAACTTGCTCATCTGCAGCCAATTCTTCTGCCGTTCCTGATTTTAATATTTTTCCTTCAAAAAGTAGATAGGCCCTATCTGTAATGGATAAAGTTTCGTGCACATTATGATCGGTAATAAGTATACCAATATTTTTATTTTTAAGAGTAGCTACTATCTGTTGAATATCTTCTACCGCAATAGGATCGACCCCTGCAAATGGCTCATCCAGTAAAATAAATTTAGGATTTGTAGCCAAAGCTCTTGCAATTTCGCATCTTCTGCGCTCCCCTCCAGATAGTAATCCACCCATACTTTTTCTAATATTTTGCAAACCAAATTCCGAAAGTAAGGATTCACATTTTTCTTTCTGCTGCTGTTTACTTAAAGTTGTCATTTCCAAAACCGACAAAAGATTATCCTCCACCGTCATTTTTCTAAATACGGATGCTTCTTGCGCCAAATAACCTATTCCCATTTGAGCACGCTTATACATTGGTAAATCCGTAATATCCTCTTTTCCTAAATATACATTCCCATCATTTGGTGATATTAAGCCAACCATCATGTAAAAACTTGTAGTTTTCCCTGCTCCATTGGGTCCTAACAAGCCAACAATCTCACCTTGATTCAGTTCAATAGTTACCCCATCAACCACTGCTCTTTGTTTGTAATATTTTACAATATTTTCTACTTTTAATTTCATGACTTTTTCAATTGTTTTTCTTGTTTTCTCAGTACTCTTGCCGAAATTTTAATACTTATTTCATAAAGTACCATAAGTGGTAGAGCTACTAATATCTGACTGGTAATATCGGGAGGAGTTATGATTGCCGAAAAAATAAGAGTCATAACCAATGCATGTTTTCTGTAAGTCTGCATAAATTGAGGTGTTAGTAATCCTATTTTTGTGAGAAAATAAACCAAAATAGGTAATTCAAAAACTACTCCATTTGCCAAACAAACAGTGGTAACAGTGCTAATAAAAGAACTTAAAGAAATCTGATTTGCTACCGTTTCACTTACTTGATAAGAGCCTAAGAAATGAACGGACAAAGGAGAAACCACATAATAACCAAACAATACTCCAAGTAAAAAAAGAATAGAGGAAAAAAATACAACTCCCTTTGCAACACTGCTTTCATCATCATGCAAAGCCGGTGAAATAAATCGCCACATTTCCCAAAATACATAAGGGAAAGCCACTACAAAACCTGCCACTATGGAAGTCATTATATGGGTGCTAAATTGCCCTGACATACTAATATTCATCAGAATAAAAGGCAACTCATCCATACAAAGCGCATCTCCCATACCCATTTGCTGAGATAAATAGCAAAGCATTTTATAAGTAGGAAAATCCGGATTTTTTGGGGCAAGCAGGATGCCATCAAAAAGGATACCTTTGAAAATAAAAGCAATAACAGCAAAAAACAAAACCGCAAAAACTGACCGAACCAAATGCCATCTGAACACTTCTAAATGCTCTAAAAAAGACATTTCCTGCTTTTGTTTTTCGGTATTCATTTAAGCTATTCCCTCTTTAAGTATATCGTGTATGTGGATAATCCCAATATAATTCTCTTTCTCAACGACAAGCAATTGGCTGATATTATTTTGCTCCATCATTTTAAGTGCTTCAATAGCCAACTCAGAAGCATTAATCATTTTTGGGTTTTTATTCATTATATCTTTTGCAAGGACTTCCTCTATCTTTTTTCCTTTTTCCAGCATCCTTCTTAAATCTCCGTCTGTAATTATTCCTACAAGTTTTTTCCCATCTAAAACGGCTGTTGCACCCAATCTTTTCCTGGAAATTTCAATAATTACATTTTTGATGTTTTCATGGCTTTGCACAAATGGAGCTTCATTATTTTTTGCAATATCATTTACTTTCAAGAAAAGTTTTTTTCCTAAAACACCCCCAGGATGAAAGCGAGCAAAATCTTTATCGGTGAAATTTTTACATTCTAAAAGACAAATTGCCAGGGCATCCCCTAAAACCAGTTGAGCAGTTGTGCTTGAAGTAGGTGCTAAATTATTTGGGCAAGCCTCTTTTTTAACAGTTGCATCCAACACGCAATCGGCCTCTTTTGCAAGATAAGAATCATTATTTCCACAAATAGCAACAATTTTGTTTCCCATATTTTTAATAAGTGGCAACAAATATTTTATTTCGGATGTATTTCCGCTTTTTGAAATACAAATAACAACATCATTTTCTTGAATATTTCCTAAGTCGCCATGAATGGCATCTCCGGCATGCAAAAAGACAGCTGGTTGGCCAGTGGAATTAAAAGTAGCCACTATTTTACTGGCGATATTGGCGGATTTTCCTACTCCCGCTACTATTACTCTTCCATTAGATGATAATATAAGTTCAACTGCTTTGGCAAAATCATCATTTAATTTATCACTAAGTTCCGCTATCGAAACAGATTCTAATCGGATAACCGATTTAGCAATATCTAATATTTGTGAAAATGATTTCAATTTTTTTATTATTTTAACTAAATAATATTATTTTTATTTCTTGTTGTATTTTATGCAAAAGTATTACTTTTAGAAAAATATTAATGATTGTATGAGTAAATCTCTACTTACATTACACGAGCACTTAAAAAAGATTTTTGGTTTTAGCAGTTTTAAAGGTCGACAAGAGGAAATAATTAAAAACCTGCAAGCTGGTAACGACTCCCTGGTAATAATGCCAACAGGAGGAGGAAAATCCATGTGCTATCAACTTCCTGCCCTTATTGATGAAGGGGTGGCTATTATTGTTTCACCGCTTATTGCACTGATGAAAAACCAAGTGGATGCCCTAAGGGGCTTTAATGAAGATGATCGTATTGCTCATGTTCTAAATTCATCCTTAAATAAACAACAAGTGCAAGAGGTAAAAGATGACCTTTCATCAGGGAAAACGAAACTATTGTATGTAGCGCCAGAATCCCTCACCAAGGAAGAATATATTTTATTTTTCAGAACCATTAAGATTTCATTTTATGCTGTTGATGAAGCACATTGTATCTCAGAATGGGGGCATGATTTTAGGCCAGAATACAGAAAACTAAGACAAATAATTGACAATATTGGAAGAAAGCCAATTATAGCTCTAACTGCAACTGCTACTCCAAAAGTGCAGCAGGATATTCAAAAAAATCTGAAATTAGAGAATGCAAAACTATATTTAGATTCTTTTAACAGAGAAAATCTGTTTTATGATATCCGACCAAAAATAAATGTGGAGAAGGAAATCATTAAATTTATAAAACAACACACAGGAAAATCGGGAATTATTTATTGTTTGAGCAGAAAAAAAGTAGAAGAAATTGCCGAAACTCTGCAAGTAAATGGCATCAATGCGCTCCCCTATCATGCAGGGCTTGACAGTAAAGTCAGGGTGAAACACCAAGATGCTTTTTTGATGGAAGATGCAGATGTGATTGTAGCTACAATTGCTTTCGGTATGGGAATTGACAAACCCGATATCCGCTTTGTAATACATCATGATATTCCTAAAAGTCTGGAAGGCTATTATCAGGAAACAGGGCGAGCCGGAAGGGATGGTGGAGAAGGTATTTGCGTCACTTTTTACAGTTATAAGGATATTGAAAAATTAGAAAATTTCTTACACGGAAAACCCGTTTCAGAAGTGGAAGTGGGAAGATTATTAATATTAGAAACCATATCCTATGCTGAGACTTCAATGTGCAGAAGAAAATACCTTTTACATTACTTTGGTGAAAAATTTGACGAAAGTAAATGTGAGGAGATGTGTGATAATTGCAAACATCCTAAACCAAAATTTGAAGGTAAAGATTATGTAAAAAAATTGATGGAAACAATGTTGGCTTGTAATGAAAGTTTTAAAGCCAAAGAAACCGTGAAAGTATTGGTTGGCGAGAGCAATAGCTTAATTAAGCAACATGCCATGCTTATAAGTGATGTATTTGCTAGCGGAACTGACAAGAGCAAAGAATTTTGGCATGCAGTAATAAGGCAGACCTATGTAAAAGGGCTTATAACTAAAGAAATTGAAACCTATGGAATCTTAAAAGTAACTGATCAAGGAAAAGATTTCTTGAAGAAACCTTACACTTTCCAACTTACAGAAGATCATGATTATGATCAGTTAAAAACAGAATCTTCAGGACAACAAAAAGGCACTGCTAGCGATATGATGCTCTTTAAAATACTAAAAGACCACCGAAAGAAAATAGCAAAAGCAAAGGGTTTGCCCCCTCCTATTATTTTTCTGGAACCTTCCCTTATCGATATGGCAAACCAATACCCAATAACTATGGAAGAAATGGGCCAAATTCAGGGGGTTGGGCAAGGAAAAGCAAAAAAATATGGACAATCTTTCATTGATATTATCAAAAATTATGTGGAAGAAAATGAGATTGAAAGACCATCAGATATGGTGGTAAGGTCATTGGCTAATAAATCGAGCAATAAAATTTATATTATTCAAAATATTGATAAAAAATTACCTTTATCAGATATTGCTTCAGGAAAAGGAATTACAGTAGATGATTTGCTAACGGAAATAGAAACCATTGTTGATTCTGGAACAAAAATAAATCTGTCTTACCTTATCAATGAAATACTGGAAGATTGCCAAATAGAGGAACTTGATGAGGTATTAACCGAATCGGATGAAGCATCTTTTCAGGAATTAAGAGAAGAATTTGATGAAGACGAATACACGGATGAGGAACTCAGAATGTCGCGCATTCAGTTTATATCTCACATGGGCAACTAAAAATATGAATACACTAATTATATCTTCTTCTTTATCAAAAACATCCCGTTCTTTTATTCTTTGTAAAGCAATACATTCCTTATTGCAAGAAAAAGGAGTGAATACAGAATTGGTGGATGCCAGAGAAATGGAACTACTCCCCTTTTATAAAGGCCCTACTCCATCCATGGAGGAACTAAGCCAGAAAGTAGCAGAAACAGACAATATTATTTTTGGAATGGGCGTGCATTCTTATTCGGTAAATGACGGCTTGAAAATAATTTTAGACGGCTGTTGCGGTGGCGTAGAAGGGAAGTTTTTTGGAATTATATGTGCAGCTGGCGGAGAAAGAAGTTACCTTTCTACCATGCACCTTACACAAATTTGCATGAATGAATGGCGCATGATACAACTGCCTAGAATTGTGTATGCAACAGGAAAAGATTTTGAAGACGACACCATATCAAATGATGATTTGAAAGATAGAATAAAGCTATTTGCTGAGGAGTTTTCTAGCATTGGGAAAAAGTTGATTAGTTAAGATTTTCAGTGGCCAAAAAGGCCATTAAGCCCATCCCTATTTCCAGTGCATTTTCATCAATATTAAAACGGGAAGTGTGCAAACCATGTGTAATTCCTTTTTCTTTATTGGCTGTTCCTAGTCGGTAGAAACAAGAAGGTACTTTTTGGGAATAATAGGAAAAATCTTCTGCTGTCATCCTTATTGGTAAAAGAGCTACATTTTCTTCACCCAAATACTGCTTTGCGCATTCAATTGCCTTTTTAGTAAGTGGAATATCATTTTCCAAAAAAGGATAGCCTTTTCTAATTTCAAAATCAATTTCTACATTGTGTTTTTTGCCCAAATTTGAAGAAATCTCTATCATTTTTTTGTGTGCATTTGCTCGCCAATCTTCATCCATTACTCGCAGGGTTCCCATCATTTTTACTTTATCGGGAACTACATTGGTTGAACCAATCCCTTCAATAAACCCAATAGAAAAAACAGAAGGCGTATCTTTTTGCGTATCGAAATAATCGTATAAATCCGATACCAATTTGGAAGCTACTTTTATAGGGTTTTTATTTTTTTCAGGCAATGCCGCATGCCCTCCTTTTCCTAAAATTGTAATGTGCAACTCATCAGTAGATGCCATATACATGCCAGCTTTAAAGCCCACTTTTCCTACTTCCAAATCAGGGAAAACATGCTGACCGAACATACCATTAACCTTAGGATTTTCCAACACGCCTTCTGCAATCATCTGTTTTGCTCCTCCGGGAAGTCGTTCTTCTGCTGGCTGGAAAATAAATTTTACACTTCCCTCCCACTGGGATTGTACTGTATGCAATATTTTAAGAGTTCCTAATAAAGAAGCCGTATGCGCATCATGTCCGCAAGCGTGCATCACGCCATCATTTTTGGAACAATATTCCACCTCATTTTCTTCCTTGATAGGCAAGGCGTCAAAATCTGCTCTTAGAGCTGTGCAACTTTTTTCCGGCTTGTTTCCTTTTAATAATACAACAATTCCTGTATCGGCAATACCATCCTGAAAAGGAATATCCCAATCGGTTAAAACAGATTTGATATATTTGGAAGTTTCATATTCTTGAAAGGATAACTCAGGGTTTTGATGAATAGTTCGCCTTATTTCAATAATTTGAGGCAATAATTCTGCCGATAATTCTTTTATTTTTTCTTTCAAACTCACTTTCCAAAAATCATTTTTATTGCTGCCACAAGCAACACTACACCAAAAATCTTTTGAAGCACAACAGCCGATACACTTACCGAAAACTTGGAACCAAAATACCCTCCAATAATAAAAGTTGCTGCAATAATAAGTGCAAATTTCCATTCCACAAAACCAGCTTTGTAATAGTTCATGGCGGCTAAAATTCCGATTGGAGGAAGCATTACTGCTAATGATGTTCCTTGTGCAGAATGCTGTGAAAGTCCTAGAAATAAAATCAGCATTGGAATCATAATAAGACCTCCGCCAATTCCTACAATTCCGCTTAAAATACCAGCTAAAAGTCCGATTACAATAAGAATAATTATAGTAGTAATTGTCATATTTGTTTTTTTAGAAATCAAGCCCCAAAGATATATATAAAATACTTGGCAATACATAGCCATCCTCCACGCCCCAAGCCCAATCGGCACGCAAGAAATAACCAAACAATCTGCTTCTTACGCCAAAGCCAAAACCGCCAACAAATGGGTTTTTCTGTTTGTCAATGGTAATGGTTACAGGGCCATTTTCAATTACTTCATAGTTGAGTTGGTTTTCCTTTGAAAAAGGAGTTGCCCCATTCCATGCAGTGCCAAAATCAGCAAAAGTTACAATCTGAAAATTATTAATAAAATCAGATGTAATGGGTCTTCTTAAAATATATTTGAAAAGTGGAACTCTCAGTTCGGTATTTAGCACAAAAAAACTGTTGCCATTTCTCACATTTTGGTGAAATCCCCTCAAATTAGTAGCCAAAGTTTGATAGCTATAATTTTCGTTTTCCGCCACATCCGTTTCTTGGTTAAACTTTGGCATCAGCCATGCATCCACTCCTCCCATATAATAAAGCAATTTCTGATTTCCGAAAGAGGTGCTTGCCGCAACTCTGTTTGCCCAAATAATGGAATGACTTACTTTTTTATAATTCCTGGCATCCAACCCTAGAATAATCATATCCGTTTTCGCATCTTCCAATAGGCGATAATATTCTGCAAAAATCTTGTAGCGCCCACCATTATATAGGTTCAGTCCTTTGTTTATGGTATTTTCAAAAACCACTTCACTTCTGAAGGTAATCCAATTACTGTAAGTGTTCGGTTTTATAAGATTAATGATGTCTGTTGACATGAAAACTTTTTTATTATTACGGAAACTAAGCGAACCCCTTGTGCTAAATACCTCATCAAAAGGCCAATTAAAAATACCTCTTAATTCGTAAGAATAGACTTTTTGCAGTGCATTGTCTTTTACCATATTGATACTTTGCCTTGAAAAAATATAGGATTTATCCAATCGATTTTTATTATCCAGAAAACTCAGCATATAGCCATTACTTTTCAAATCTCCTGAAAGACGCACCCCTCCAATTATTTTATAATCCTCAAACAAATCTGCTGTTCCAACTTTTATTAAAGCATCAAAATCAGGATTCAAAAACAGTGGCATTTTGTAATTGCTGTATGGCTGATAGGATTTTGTAATGTAGGAATTATCAAACTGACTAACGACATAATCGGTAGTAAAAGAAATAAAATAGTTCCGTGCTTTTGGCAATTTAGTTGTTTTTCTATTATCTGAAAAATGACTATTTTCTTTGTTACTGATTCGGTTGTTTATTTCATCAAATGTACCAAACTGATAATTTTGAATATCCACTTTATTTTCCTTCCATAAAGAATCTCTATTAGATTTTTCCGGCTCAAATTCACTTTCTATTTTATTATTTTTTAGTTGCAAAAAGTAGGAATCCGTTAAATTAATCTCTGGTTTTTTAATTTTCCTACTCAACTTTTTATCATAAATACTATAGTTTCCATTTAGATAAAGCACCTCCACTAAATGCTTTGCTTTTGGTTTTGTGTCAAAGCAAATAATATCTCTATTGTAGTTTGTAAACGGAGAAATGGTAAAGTTTTTCTGATAAAAAACGCTTGTGTCTGTCTCTACTTTTACGCTATCTATTTTCACACTAAAACGATTGTTTAGGCCGTTTTCATCCGCCAAAAACCAATACAAATTATCTTTTATTGGTTTTGGGTGTGTTTCGTTAATTTCAGGCGTATTGGTAAGGCGTAAAAGTTTTGGGCTTTCAGTTTTATAGTTGTACAAAAACAAATCATTGTTTTCCCTATAAGATAGAAAATCATCATTTTCATATAAAATATCATCTTTTCGATTCGAACTGAAAATAATAAATTCGTTATTTGGCGAAAAACAAGGGTGCAAATCCAAGAATTTATCATTAGTGATATTGGTGAGTTTGTGCCCTACTACTCCAAAGGTAAAAATGTCCGTTTGGTTCTGCCTAAGGGCTGAGAGTAAAAGGATTTTCCCTTTTTTATCATAGCTCATACTCAGCACTTTTTGCAAATGTTGTAACTCAAATCTGTTTGTTTTTCTCTTTGAAATATCGTAATAGTTCATTTGTATCTTCCCTTTTTTCTCGGTGACGAATGCTATTTTTTTTCCTTTTGGCTCCCATGCAATTACCGGCACTGTTAGATCTGTAATTCTATCTAATTTGTGCCCAACAGAAACAATTTTTGTTTGTTTTTTAGTTTTCAAATCGTACAAATAAATTCTGTATTTCCCCATTTCATTGCTCACAAAAGCAATCTTATTTCCTTTGGGACTTATCTCTATTTGCGTGATTTTTTCTTGGCTTTTAATTTTTATCGGCAACTGATTGGAAGAAGGATATATTCCAATTACATCCGTCTGAAAATAATATTCTAACCACTCACTATTTATCGTTTTTACTGACTTGCCCAACACAAACTGAAATCCGTTTTCAATATTTCTGCTAAGGCGAACCATATAAAGTAATTCGGCAACCGCCTGCTGCCCATAAGTATTACTGATATAGTGCCAAATAGAATAACCAGCAAGCACGGCATCTTCTTTTTCAAGATGATTGAAATTTTTAAAATCTTCTGTTCCAATTTTGTCTTTTACCCGGTTTTCCATCTGCATATTCCAAGGGTCAGCAATAAAAGCAACCAAGCCATCCACAAACCAATCTGGGAGATTCAAAAGTGTAGAGTTGGTAAATGCATCCGCCATATTGCCGCCATACATCATTTCATTAAGCAGAATTTTGGTTATTCCAGCAGCAATTTGTTTTTTTAGATGATTGTAATCTCCATCAAAATAAAGCAAAACTATGGTGCCAACAATCTGAGTTTTTCCCCCAATATTATATTCATCATGCTGCTTGTATCCAATGTTGGATTGCTTAAAATCGGAGAAAGTGTTGTAAATCACAAACTGTATTCTTTTCTCATAATTAAAAACCAACTGTTTTTCAATCTTGCTAAGTAATTGATGTGCCTGCTTTGTAGTATATTGAGCCAATGGCTTTCCTCCTCTATGATAATAGGTGTCGAATCGCTCATATTGGTAGCTTGTCCAATTAAATTCTTTGTATTGCACCCTGCTTTTACCAAAATCGGTTTGCAAACCATAATAAAATTGTGCCCCTGCCATTAGTGGTAGAAAAATAACACTTATTATAATGATAAGAAATCGCATTTTCTTTAAAATGTAAAGATAATAAAGTAAAAGAAAGGGGTATATTTGTATTTCTGATTTTATAATTAATGAAAATAAAACGATTTGTTTTTAATCCTTTTCAGGAAAATACTTTTGTGCTTTATGATGAAAGTAAGGAGTGCGTAATTATTGATCCTGGTTGTTATGAAAAAGCGGAAGAGGAAGAATTGGAGAATTTCATATCTGAAAACGGACTAAAACCAGTAGCCCTACTAAATACACATTGTCATATCGTCCATATTTTAGGCAACCAATTTGTAGCAGAAAAGTGGGGAGTAGATTTGCAAATGCATAAAGATGATTTACCTCTTTTGGAAAATGCTGAACAAGTAAGTGACATGTATGGTTTGCAAAATTATAACGGTTCGCCTTTTCCAAAACATTTTTTAAAGGATGGCGATAACTTTTCGTTTGGAGAAAGTAAATTGGATGTAATATTTACTCCTGGACATGCACCCGGGCATATTTGCTTTTATAGTGAACAGGATTACTTTATAATTAGTGGGGATGTTATTTTTCAGATGAGTATTGGACGTACGGATTTGCCCTTTGGAGATTACGATACCCTGATAAATAGCATTACTGAAAAAATATTTCCTCTTCCAGGGCAAACACAAATTCATTGTGGGCATGGCCCTTCCACTGTGCTAAATTACGAAAGAGAACACAATCCTTTTTTGCAATAAATTTTAGAATTTTTTCCTTAATCTTTTGAAAAGTTTGGATGCAAAAACAAAGTCATTTAATTCTTGGTTATCGCTTGTCATTAATTCCTCTTTGCTTCCTTTCCACCAAATTTTTCCTTGATGAATAAAGGCAATTTTATCTCCAATTTCCATTACAGAATTCATGTCATGCGAATTTACAATTGTTGTGATATTGTATTCTTGTGTAATTTCCTGTATCAGATTATCAATCAGAATGGCGGTTTTAGGATCGAGTCCAGAATTTGGCTCATCACAAAGTAAATATTTCGGATTTAGAGCAATTGCCCTTGCAATAGCAACTCTTTTTTTCATTCCACCACTAAGTTCTGATGGCAACAAATGATTGGTATTTTCCAAATTCACCCTATTTAGGCAAAAATTCACTCTTTCCAAATTTTCTTCTTCTGATTTTTCGGCAAACATAGTTAAGGGAAAAATAATGTTTTCCTCTACGCTCATATAATCAAAAAGCGCACCACCCTGAAAAAGCATGCCTATTTCTTTTCGTAAATTTTTCTTTTGCTTAAAATTCATCTCGGTAAAATTACGCTCATTATATTTTACCACTCCACTATCGGATTCGAACAAACCAATCATTATTTTTAGCAGTGTTGTTTTTCCAGAACCACTTTCCCCAATTATAAGATTCGTTTTTCCAGACTCAAATACAAAAGAGACGTCTGTTAAAA
The DNA here is from genome assembly GCA_950069165.1 of uncultured Flavobacteriales bacterium. Lineage (GTDB taxonomy): Bacteria > Bacteroidota > Bacteroidia > Flavobacteriales > BACL11 > DUAL01. The sequence goes on along the minus strand of CATMIT010000016.1, from coordinate 5,917 downwards.
CTTGATTTTCTGCAAAATGTTTGTTTATATTCTCAACAGTAATCATGCTAGTAATAGTTTTGTTAGGATAAAGTTGAAAATAAGTACCACAATACTACTATAAACAACTGCTTTTGTGCTAGACACTCCTACCTCTAATGCTCCTCCTTTTGTAAAATAACCATAATAGGACGAAACAGTAGTAATTATAAAAGCAAAAACTATAGTTTTTGTAAGTGCGTAAGTAACATAGAAAGGAATAAATTCATATTTTAATCCTTCCAAAAAATCGGCAGTAGTAACATCCACCGAAATACTACCAAGCCAACCTCCAAACATTCCTATTCCCATACTGATAATAACTAAAACTGGGAAAAAAAACATGGCCGCAATAATTTTTGGAAGTATCAAGAAATTAGCAGAATTCACGCCCATTATTTCAAGAGCATCAATTTGTTCAGTTACTCGCATACTCCCAATCTCTGAAGCTACATTTGAACCGACCTTTCCCGCTAATATAAGAGCTATCATTGTAGGTGAAAACTCTAGAATTAAAGAGTCCCTAGTAGCTAAGCCAATCAGATAATTAGGTAAAAGAGGATTAATAAGGTTTAAAGTTGCTTGTATAGTAACTACTGCCCCCATAAAAAGGGAAATAATAATTACAATCCCTAAAGAGTTTAACCCAATTTTTTCAATCTCTAAGATTAATTGCTTAAAAAAAATTGTTTTCCTCTCAGGGATACTAAATACTCTACGTAACAGTAGAAAATATTGACCAATATTTCTTAACGTTGTAAACATAGCTGCTAAAAATATATATAATTTGTGAGATAAGCCCCCAAACTATTACCACTTTTATTTATTTTTGAACTTTTATTATGAATAAAACAAAGCTCATATTAGTCTTTTTATTTCTGTCTGTTTTTATAACATCTTGTTTCTTAAGTAAAAACAGTAGTTGTGATTGTCCGAATTTCTCTGCTAAAACAGAGCACAAACATAATATTTAAAATATCCTTAATTACTTATTTTAGATTCATTCTAAATAACTAAATTTGCAGAATGCAAAAACTCTCGGATATAGCCATAGGTAAAGAATATATCATTGATTCGATAAATGATGACGAATTGGCACAAAAACTTTTGGAAATGGGCTGTACCCCAGGCGAAAAGGTGGTAGTGGAAAGAAAAGCGCCTTTTAATGACCCTATCGCTATAGTGGTTTCTGGCTTTATGCTGAGTTTAAGAAAACAGGATGCAAGTAAAATAATTGTAAAAAAGTTGTAGATGGAAATTACAAAAATAAAAGTGGTACTTGCTGGAAATCCAAATTCCGGAAAATCTACTCTTTTTAATGCACTTACAGGATTAAGACAGAAAGTGGGAAATTACCCAGGAATTACTGTAGAGAAGAAAACAGGAAGTTGTTTCTTAAACCAAAATACAAAAGCAGAAATAACAGATGTGCCTGGGGCATATAGCCTGTACCCAAAATCGATTGATGAAAAAGTTGCCCAAGAAGTTATCTGTAATAAAGAAGATAAATCTTACCCAGAAGTAATTGTTGTGGTTGCTGATGCAACTAATTTAAGGCGGTCTATTTTTCTGATAACTCAGATAATTGACTTAAAAATGAAAGTGGTTTTGGCTCTAAATATGGTCGATTTATCCTTAAAACAGGGCATTATTATTAATGTAAGTAAGCTCTCTCAAAAGTTACAAATTCCTGTTGTTGCTATTAATGCCAGAAAACAAGATGGAATAAAAAACCTAAAAGAGGCTATTATTGAAGCTAATTTACAAGGATCGGAAAATTCATTTTTTGATATCAGAACGCTTTTCAAAAATATTATTGAAGAGACAAATGATTTAAGGAACTCGGAAAATGTTTACGGTTCATTCCTTGCACTTTGTATGCAGGAGGTAAATAGTAAAAATAAATTACACTCTGAATTAAATATTCTTAGCAAAAAACATCAATTTATTCCTAGCAGAGCACAAGCACAAGAAACAATAAGAAGGTATAAAAAAATAGATACTGTTGTTGATTTTTGTAGTACAAAAACGAAAATAAACGCAAATCGATCTATTACAAAATGGTTAGATGATGTTTTGATTCATCCTGTTTTTGGCTATTTTATATTTTTAGGTGTTTTATGTCTTATTTTTCAAGCTATTTTTTCATGGTCGGCTTACCCAATGGATTTGATTGATGGCTGGTTTACAGGCCTTTCCATTTGGGTTGCTTCAACTCTTCCACCAGGAGTATTTAACGATTTACTTGTAAAGGGGGTTTTAGCAGGTCTTGGTGGTATTGTCATTTTTGTACCACAAATTGCCTTTTTATTCGCTTTTATTGCCTTTTTGGAAGATACTGGTTATATGGCTCGTGTGGGCTTCATTACTGATAAAATTTTAAGAGTGTTTGGACTAAATGGCAGATCAATTATTCCTCTTTTAAGTGGAGCAGCTTGTGCTATACCTGCAATTATGTCTGCTAGAACTATTGCATCTTGGAAAGAAAGAATGATAACTATAATGGTTACACCCCTTATGAGTTGTTCGGCTCGCCTTCCTGTTTACACCCTAATTATTGCCATGATAATTCCTTCCGAGCAAAGTTGGGGACCATTCAATTTACAAGGACTGGTAATGATGGCTTTTTATTTGCTCGGATTTTTAGCGGCTCTTGGGACTGCTTTTATCATGAAATTTATTCTCAAAGCAAAAGAGAGAAGTTTTTATATCATGGAAATGCCATCTTATAAAATACCAGATTGGAGAACCGTAATTTATACCATTATTGAAAAAGTAAAAGTATTTTTGTTTGATGCTGGAAAGGTGATTATTGCCATCTCGATTATTCTTTGGTTTTTGTCCTCCTACGGCCCTGGGAATCGCTTTGAGAAAATTGAAACCAAATGGGCTGGGCAAGAAAATGCCGAAACACATATTGCTGCCGAAAAATTAGAAGCATCCTATGCTGGCATAATTGGGAAAAGTATAGAACCTGCCATCAAGCCATTGGGCTTTGATTGGAAAATTGGAATAGCACTTATCACTTCATTTGCGGCAAGAGAAGTTTTTGTTGGCACCATGTCAACTATATATAGTGTGGGGGATAATTCTAATATTCGGACCATTCGAGAAAAGTTAGAATCTGTTAAAAACCCAGATACAGGCAAGGCATTTTTTACAACTGCTGTTGGAATTTCTCTGATGCTTTTTTATGCTTTTGCTATGCAGTGTATGAGCACGCTTGCAATTGTTAGAAGGGAAACCAATAGTTGGACCTGGCCAGCAGTTCAATTTGTATATATGGGAGCGCTCGCCTATCTTTCCTCTTTTATTGCTTATCAGTTATTAAGTTAATGGATAATTTTGAAAACCATATACCAAAAGCAAGTATTCCTTTAATCAAAAAGTGGATTAAGGAATTAAATATTTTAGTGAAAATTAAAAAAAGTAGAAATACTAAATTGGGGGATTTTACAGTAAATAAAAAAGAAGAATACCTAATTAGCATTAATAAAGACCTCAATAAATATGCTTTTCTCATCACTCTTACGCACGAAATAGCCCATGCTTTTGTTTGGGAAAAATACAAACGAAAAGTAGCTCCACATGGAATAGAGTGGAAAATTACTTTTAAAGAAATGATGCTGAATTTCCTAAATGCTGATATTTTTCCGGATGATTTACTAAGACCCCTAAGCAAGCATATCAAAAACCCAAAAGCTTCTACTGTAAATGATTATAATTTAAGTGATATGTTGAGAAAATATGATAGTAATAAACAGCTAATATTATCAGAAATACCTGATGGGAGTGTTTTTTCTACCCTTAGCGGAAGGCAATTCGTTAAGCTAAATAAATTACGAAAAAGATACAAGTGTAAAGCTACTGATTCCAATAAAATCTATTTGTTTAATCCCTTATCAGCAGTTGCTTTATTGGACAATAAATAGATTAAACTTTTGTTGTATTTTTGGGAATTGAAAAAAGAAATTTGAAAATGAAAAATAATTATGCAGTAATAATGGCAGGAGGCATTGGCTCCCGTTTTTGGCCAATAAGTAAAGCAAGCCGTCCTAAACAATTTATTGATATTTTAGGAACAGGTGAAACGCTTATTCAACAAACTTTCGGAAGATTGAGTAAGATTTGCCCAAATGAAAATATCCTCATTGTAACAAACAAAAATTATAAGGATTTGTGTTTGGAGCAACTCCCAAAAATAAAAGAAGAAAATATATTGTGTGAACCATGTATGCGAAATACTGCACCTTGCGTGGCCTATGCAGCATTCAAAATACACAACCAAAATCCAGAGGCCAATATGATTGTAGCACCTTCTGATCATCTGATTACAAATGAAGATGAGTTTGTAAGGGTGGTGAAAGAAGGGATGCAAGCAAGTGCTGCAAATAATATCCTTCTAACTATTGGGATTTTGCCAAGCCGACCAGATACTGGCTATGGATACATTCAATTTAATGAGCATCCTTTGGAGAGTAATACAACCATAAAAAAGGTGAAAACATTTACCGAAAAACCAAATCAGGAGTTGGCCTTGCAATTTTTAGATAGTGGTGATTTCTTGTGGAATTCAGGAATATTTATTTGGAGTGCCAAATCAATAACATTAGCATATCGTAAGTATTTGCATGATATGTATGCTGTTTTTGAAGAAGGAAAACAATACTATAATACCAATAAAGAAGCTGAATTTATTGATAGGGTTTTCCCAGGGTGTAAGAATATTTCTATTGATTATGGTATAATGGAAAAAGCAGATTGTGTCTATGTTTATCCTGCTGATTTTGGTTGGAGCGATTTAGGTACTTGGGGATCATTATATACACATTTAGATTTGGATAAAAACCAAAATGCCGTGCAAGGCAATAAAGTATTTCTATATGATTCAGCAGACAATATCATAAAAATGCCACAGGATAAAGTGGTTGTATTACACGGACTAAACGGCTATATTGTAGTAGAAAATGACGGTACTTTGCTTGTTTGCAAAAAAGAAGATGAGCAAAAAATCAAGCAGTTTGTGTTGGATGTAAAAAAGAAAACAAATAATTAAAACATTTTCAGCACATATCTTCTGGTCGTACCCAAGCGTCAAATTCTTCAGCAGTTAGGTAACCCAAATTAACACTTTCTTCTTTTAAAGTTGTCCCATTTTGGTGTGCTATTTTAGCAATTTTTGCTGCTTTCTCATACCCAATTTTAGTGTTTAGTGCTGTAACCAACATTAAGGAGTTATCCAAGTTCTTTTTTAAATTATCATGGTTAGGCAAAATTCCAGACACACAATTTCTTTCAAAAGAAATACAAGCGTCAGCAATCAATCTGGCAGATTGTAAAAAATTAGCTGCCATTACGGGTTTGAAAACATTCAATTCATAATGCCCTTGCATTCCACCAACTGTGATGGCTACATCATTCCCCATTACTTGTGCGCAAACCATAGTTATTGCCTCACATTGGGTAGGATTTACTTTTCCTGGCATGATGGATGAACCTGGCTCATTGGAAGGAATGATGATTTCTCCTATTCCACTTCTTGGTCCTGAGGATAAAAGGCGAATATCATTTGCAATTTTATTTAAAGAAACCGCTAATTGTTTAAGCGCTCCATGACTTTCTACAATGGCATCATGTGCAGCAAGTGCTTCAAATTTATTTTCTGCAGTTATAAATGGAAGTTCTGTAAAATCAGCAATGTATTTTGCAACTACTTCTGAATATCCATCAGGAGTGTTGATTCCCGTTCCGACAGCTGTTCCTCCAAGTGCTATTTCTGAAAGGTGAGAAAGCGTATTTTTTAGTGCTTTTAGTCCATGGTCTAATTGTGAAACATAACCAGAGAATTCTTGCCCTAAAGTTAGCGGAGTAGCGTCCATTAAATGTGTTCTTCCAATTT
>CATMIT010000015.1 GCA_950069165.1 uncultured Flavobacteriales bacterium | reverse complement strand
ATCATAGATGTAAAAGAGTGGTTGGTTCTTTGTTTCTCTTCCTAAGATGTCTATTGTTCGCAAAAGTTCTTTGTTTGTAGTGTATTCTTCTATTGAAGATGGTGGCAGACAATTAGATTGACAAAGAGAAAGAGTTGAATACTGTCCATTTCCCGTTCCTGGATTTATACAAGAATTATTTACACAATCCCAAGATGGTGGTAGACAATTATTACTGAAGTAACATTGAGGATCGACTGTCCAATTATTTGATGCCCAAGTACTATCATCTACACTTATGCAAGTAAGATTTGGATTATTAGTAACATCAAAATATTGAAAATTTGAATTGTTTCCATTTTTTACATTTAAGTATGTATATTGATTATATCCACCATCAAGAGCATTAAGAGATGTGTTGTAAGAAAGATCTAAACTTGTTAATTGATTATGATGACAAATTAAGGCTTCTAAGAATAGGTTTTGGCTTAGATCTAATGTTGTAAGTTGATTATGATTACAATAAAGCCACGTTAGTGCTGTAAAATCTTCAATTCCAGTTAAATCAACAATGCTATATCCAGCAACAGTAGGTAACATTGTAATTGTATTGATATTTGCTGTGGGGACAGTTCCATCTGGCACACCTGTATCATAACCAAGGTCAATTAATGCCTGTTCAAAATTAGCATCTGGTATCATTGTTAGTTGCCCCAACCCAATCATTGGCAAGCAAAGTAATATGAGTAGTAGTTTTTTCATAGTTTATTTTTTTCCTAATTTAACAAAATTGTTAATCCTGCTTTATAAGAATCTAACCCTAAACCGCAAATTACTGCCTTACAATTTTCAGATAAAAGCGATTTCTTCCTAAAATCTTCCCTAGCATATATATTTGAGATATGTACTTCTGTAACTGGAGTTTCTATTGCTTTAATACAATCAGCTATAGCTACAGAGGTATGCGTATAACCTCCTGCATTAAGTAAAATATGGTCGTACGAAAAACCAACTTCTTGCAGCTTGTCAATCAACTCCCCTTCTACATTCGATTGAAAATATTCTAATTCCAAATCAGGAAACCCCTCTACCAACTGAGAAAAATACTCCTCAAAAGAAATATCTCCATAAATAGATTTCTCTCTTTTGCCTAATAAGTTTAAATTTGGTCCGTTAATTATGAGTACTTTCATAGTTAAGCAAAACTAAACAAATGAGTTGGGAATCATCCATATTGGGTTTTAAAAGTTATTTAACAATCGAAAGGTCATTGTCTGCTAACTCAGTAGATGCCTACATAAGAGATGTAAAAAAGCTAGCCAATTTTTCCAAATCAAAAAAAATAAATGAGTTGGATATCAGCAAATCTGACTTATCTGATTTTGTATCTACTATCAGTAAAGAAGGTATTTCGGCTCGTTCACAAAGCAGAATTATCTCAGGAATAAAAGCTTTTTACAAATACCTCATAATGGAGGATTACATCACTGCCGATCCCACCCAGTTATTAGAATCTCCAAAAATAGGCATGAAATTGCCTGACACCCTTTCCATTGAAGAGATAGATAAGCTCATTGCTGCTATTGATTTAAGCACAGAGCAAGGGGAAAGAAATAGGGCAATGCTCGAAATACTTTATAGTTGCGGTTTAAGGGTAACGGAACTCATCACTCTAAAACTATCGAATGTTAGTTTTGTAGAAGGGTTTATCAAAGTAATAGGAAAAGGCGACAAAGAACGCCTTGCTCCTATTGGAAAAACAGCTCTCAAATACCTAAACATCTACATTAGTGAAGTGCGAAATCATCAAAATATTCAAAAAGGATATGAGGATATTATTTTTCTTAACAGAAGAGGAAAACAACTCACAAGAGTAATGATTTTTACCATCATCAAGCAATTGGCAGAAAAAATTGGCCTGAAAAAGAAAATTAGCCCTCACACTTTTAGGCATTCTTTTGCAACACATCTTATTCAAGGTGGTGCGGATTTACGTGCAGTACAAGAAATGCTCGGGCACGAAAGTATTACTACCACTGAAATTTACACTCATCTTGATAAAGAATACCTTAGAGAAGCTATTATTCAGTTTCATCCTAGGGCGTAAGTTATAATGGAATAAATTTCCTAATTTCGTGCAAATGTTTAATGCTAAACAAATACTTATAAAATACTGGGGGCATACTAATTTCCGCCCCATGCAAGAGGAAATAATTCAATCTGTATTAGCTACGAAAGATACACTTGCTCTACTTCCAACAGGAGGTGGTAAATCGGTTTGTTTTCAAATCCCTTGCTTAATGCAAGCTGGAATTTGCATTGTTATTTCTCCTTTAATTTCTCTGATGAAAGACCAAGTGGAGCACCTAAAATCCAAAGGAATAAAATCAGTTGCTATCACCTCAGGAATGAGCAAAAATGAGGTGGATGTGGCACTTGGAAATTGCATTTATGGAAACTACAAATTCCTTTACCTGTCACCAGAAAGGTTACAAAACAAAATGGTACAAGAAAGAATTCGGCAGATGAATGTCAATTTGATAACGGTGGATGAAGCACATTGCATCTCAGAGTGGGGATATGATTTCAGGCCATCCTATTTACATATTGCAGAAATAAGAGAAGTAATTCCTGATGTGCCAATTTTAGCACTTACCGCTACTGCAACAGCCGATATTATAGATGATATTCAAGATAAACTTCTTTTTAGTGAAAAGCACTTATTACAATCCTCCTTTGTAAGAGAATATCTATCCTATGTAGTAATCAATACAGAGAATAAAAAAACCAAATTAGTAAAAATTCTGAATCATTTTAAAAGCAGTGCAATAGTGTATGTCGGTAGCAGAAAAGAGACAAAGGAAATAACACAGCTACTCAGAACTCATAATATTTCTTCCGATTATTATCATGCGGGCTTGGATATGGATATCAGAAACCAAAAGCAAGAAAAATGGACTCATAACGAGATTAGAGTAATGGTAGCCACCAACGCATTTGGTATGGGAATTGATAAAGAAAATGTGCGAGTTGTAGTCCATATCAACACGCCAACATCATTGGAAGCTTATTTTCAGGAAGCAGGGCGTGCCGGCCGAGATGGTAAATTGGCCTACGCCATACTACTGACAAACAAAAGTGATGTAATTGACCTTAATCGTTTTGTCCTCTCACAATTTCCAAGCGTGCAAGAGATAAGAGATTGTTATCAGAAAATAGCAGATTATTTTCATATTGCAGTGGATACGGCAGAAGGAGAAAGTTTTGAATTTGACATCAATGACTTTTGTGAGAGATACAATTTGAAGACCTATAAAACTTACAATATTTTAAAATATCTGGAAAAAGAAGAATTCATCAAACTAACTGATTCCATTCATTCTCCCTCCAAATTACATTTTATTGTGGATAATACGGAACTTTATCGTTTTCAAGTGGCTAATGTGCATTACGATTCTTTCATCAAACTTTTATTGCGCTCTTATAGTGGTCTTTTTGAAAACTATGTAACGATAAATGAACAAACTTTATCCAGTAGATTTAACTCTCCTCCTACTCAGGTTGTGGATTTGCTTGAAAAATTACAGCAATTAGAAATCTTAAAATATTTGCCAAGAACAAATGCCCCAAAACTTATCTTTACAAAAAACAGGGCAGAGGCATCTACCATCAGAATTTCAGAAGAAATATTAGAAAAAAGAAAGCAATTAAAAAAACAAAAGATGGAGTCAATAATTGCTTATTCTGAAAATATCACCATCTGTCGAACACAGCAATTATTAGATTATTTTGGGGAAGAAAACAATTACAAATGTGGAAAATGTGATGTGTGTGTGGAAAGAAATAAGTTAGACATAAGTGATTTAGAATTTGAGAAAATTAAGAAATACTTACAGAATATTTTATCAGAAAAAGAAATGATTTCTTCTGAAATTGTAAATACAATAACGGATGTAAGAGAAGAAAAAATTATAAAAGTATTGCAATGGCTTATTGATAACGGACAAATAAAACTGATGGAAAATAAATATTCATGGATTGTGTAATTATTTTACATTTGCCAAGATGAAAATAGTCTTTTTTGGTACACCACCCTTTTCTGCTTATATTTTGGAGAAATTACACGCTTCCATAAATGTAGTGGCGTCTGTATGTCCGCCTGACAGAGAAAAAGGCAGAGGAAGAAAAATCATTTCTCCTTCTGTAAAGTTAAAAGCCCAAGAACTTAATATTAAGGTTTTGCAACCAAATAATTTAAACGATTCTTCTTTCATAGCTTCATTACAAAACTTAAATGCTGATTTATTTATTGTAGTGGCTTTTAGAATGTTGCCAGAAATTGTTTGGCGTATTTCGAAAAAAGGATGCGTGAACTTGCATACCTCCCTTTTACCTAATTACAGAGGTGCTGCACCAATAAATCGAGTACTAATAAATGGAGAAAAGCAAACAGGAATAACCACTTTTTTTATCAATAACAAAATAGATGAAGGCAATATTCTTTTACAAGAAAAAATCGAATTGGATAATAAAATTACTGCTGCAATTTTACATAATATTATGATGCAAAAGGGAACAGAATTACTATTAGAAACCATTGATAAGATTGCAGACAACAAAGCAGAGCAAATGGAACAAAACATAGCATTAACCGATAAAATAGCTCCAAAAATTAATAAGGAATTGCTTCAAATAGATTGGAGTCAATCAGTGGAAAAAATTCATGATTTGATAAGAGGGCTTTCTCCTTGCCTTAATGGTAATACACTTCTAAAAGATGTTGCTATTTGTCCTTCTGCTTGGTTTTATTTGCAAACGGAAAGCGGTAAACAGGTTAGAGTTAAATTACTACTTTCTGATTTTGAAGTGGAAACAAATTCATTGGAGGCCGGAAGTATTGTTACTGATAACAAAACCCATCTTAAAATTGCTACAAATGATGGATTTATTTCCATTCTTCAATTACAAATGGAAGGGAAAAAAGCAATGGATATTAAAAGTTTCTTGGCTGGCTTTCAAATGAAGAATCAATTTAGAGCTTGCTAATGGATGCTCAACTAAAAAAGCAATTAATAAGGCATCTTTCTACCTTTATTACAGAAGAACGGCTTAATTTATTTTATGCTAATTTAAAGCAGAGAACAAATTACATAACAATAGTTTTAGAAGATATTTTTCATTCCCAAAACGCTAGTGCAGTGCTAAGAACAGCTGATTGTTTTGGAGTACAAAATATCCACATCATTGAAAACAGAAATCAGCACAACACCAACCCAAATGTGTCGTTAGGCTCTTCAAAATGGCTAACAGAAACTTTTTATAATCAGAATAAAAACAATACAAAAGAATGCTTACAGAGTTTAAAAAAAGAGGGGTTTAAAATATTGGCCACTACCCCACACAATGCAAAAAGCATCCATGATATTGATGTAATTAATGGTAAAATTGCTTTACTTTTTGGAGCGGAGAAAAAAGGACTATCGGACTTAGGATTACAAATGTCAGATGAAAAAGTAAAAATTCCTATGTACGGATTTACTGAAAGCTATAATATTTCGGTAGCAGCAGCCCTTTGCCTTCAAGCAATTGTTAGTAAAATAAGAGCATCTACAATTAATTGGCAACTAACTGAAAAAGAGAGAGATGAGGTACTGCTCAATTGGTTGCGCAACAGCATAAAGGAATCCGTTCTTATTGAGAAAAGATTTATTCTGGAGTTAATCAGCTCATAATATAGAAATTATTATATTTGGCGCTTAAATTATTTAAATGGGAAAAGGAGACAGAAAAACAAAAAGAGGTAAAATCAGAATGGGTTCTTTTGGAAAAATAAGACCAAGGAAAAAAGCTAAGGTTACTTTTGTTGCAAAGAAAGTAGAAAAGAAACAAGTAGAAAAAGTAGCAGTAGTAGAAAAAACAGTAACAAAGAAGAAAACAACTGCTAAAAAAACAACTAAAAAGAAAGCTGCAACTAAGAAAAAAGCAACAACTAAAAAGAAGGATTAATCTTTAAGGAGATAGTCGGTCAGATTTCCATTTTCTTTTATCTAATGTATATCTTACCCTATCGTGTAAGCGAGATGGGCGCCCTTGCCAAAACTCTATGCTTATTGGTGTAACTCGGTATCCTCCCCAATACAAAGGTCTTTCCACCTTTTCCCCCTCAAATTTACTTTCCATATTTTCCATTTTATTTGCAAATGCAGTATCTAATGGAATTACAGTACTTTGCTCAGATACCCATGCCCCTAGCTGACTCTCTCTTGGTCTGGAACTAAAATATTTATCACTATCTAAATTTGATATTTTTTCCGCTTTTCCGACAATCCGCACTTGTCTTTGAAATTCTGGCCAATAAAAATTTAAAGCCACATAATTGTTGTTTTCAATATCATTGGATTTTATACTATTATAATTTGTAAAAAAGGTAAAGCCCTTCTTATCAAAATCTCTTAATAAAAGAACTCTTGATGAAGGAATATTCTTATTAGAAACGGTGGATAAAACAAAGGCATTGGCTTCCTTGTTTTCATTTAATGCTTGCTCCATCCATTTATCAAACAAACTCAGTGGATGCTCAGGAAGATTTTTAAAATCTATTTTATACCTGTTGAAATCTTCTCTTAAATGTTTTATCTTGTTTTTAAAATCGCTCACCTTTTATTATATATTAGCCCCAAAACTAATAAAAATAACCGGCTTAAATGTTAAAACCAAAAAAAGGAAGATTGTTGATTTCGGAGCCATCTATGGATGACTCCAATTTTTTCAGATCTGTAATTCTCTTGGCAGTCCACAACAAAATTGAAAGTGTTGGATTTGTGCTAAACCAACCCACCAAAATAAAGGTACATCATCTAATTGAGAACTTTCCAAAATCAAGTTTTCCAATTTATATTGGTGGTCCTGTTGAAAAGAATTCCTTGCATTATGTGCACACCTTAGGTGAAAAAATTGAGGGCTCTCAAGAAATTTTAGACGGACTTTTTTGGGGAGGCGATTTTCAAGTAGTTAGAAAAATGGTAGAGAATAATGAGGTGGATAGTAGTAATATTCGATTTTTTGCTGGCTATTCTGGCTGGGATGAAGGCCAACTGCTAAAGGAAATAAGAGAAAACACATGGATTACAGTTCCTGCTGATAAAGAAAGTTGCATGAAATTAAGCTCAAACAAAGAGCTTTGGAGCTCCTTTATTAAAAAAATGGATGCCAAATATGCTATTTGGATCAACCTTCCTTCTGATCCTTTTTTAAACTAATTGATTGATTTTGCTGGTCAGTAATTTTGCCACTTTTTTCTCAGTAAATTGTTGCTCTTTAATATGACTAACCCATCTCACCCCTTGTATTGCATTAGTCAAAAACACTTCCTCTGCCTCTAAAATATCTCCTATTTTAACCTTACTTTCTACTATTTTATATTCTAAATCTTTTAAACTCAAAATACAATTTCGCATTGTGCCATCCACACATCCTTCTCCTAGTGGGGGAGTGAATACGATATTGTTTTTCACATAAAAAATATTAGAATTTGCACTTTCAATAATGCGGTTTTCTGTGTTGAACATCAAACAATCATCCTTTCCTTTTTGTTTTGCATCAAGCGAGCACATTACAGATTGCAAGGCACTCATTGTTTTATAATTTGACAGCTTATTAATGGGTTTGAGTTGCGTTTTATAAAGCCCTAGTGCCACTCCTTTTTTATTTAAGGTAAATAAAATTTTGTCAGAAAATTTACTTATTATTAGGCAAGATGTTTGATTATTCTCTGGCAAATATTTTCCTCCCTCATCTCTGAATAATAAGATTTTTAGGCTTCCTCCTTTGGTAATTTTATTCTTAATTAGCAAACGCTCAATATCATTTCTAAAATCATTTTTGCTTGCAACTATTTTCAGATTCATCAATAAAGCGCCTGCAAATAATCGGTTAAGATGAGCCTCTAAATTAATGGCTTTTCCATTTATTATTTTTACACTTTCAAACAAGCCATCACCATACAAAAAAGCTCTATTCTCCAAAGAAATTTTACAGTCCTTTTTGTTTATGATTTTATGATTGAAAATAATAGGTGACATTAAAATGCTATTAAAATTGTATTTTGCGAACTTATTTAATTATTTTTTATGAATAAGATTTTTACTCTTTTTTTACTTTTTAGTTTTCAAATTATTTTTGCTCAAACTACTATTAGGGGTAAAATTATAGATAATAATACAAAGGAAACTTTGATTGGTGCTAATGTTATTATCAAAGGCACATCCATTGGCACAGCAACAAATTTAGATGGATATTTTGAAATTAATACTTCAGATAACTTTCCTATAATCCTAATAATAAGTTATTTAGGATATGCAAATAAAGAGGTTGTTGTGGATGGTAACAAAAGAAACAGAATCATTTTTCTTTCATCAGATAGTAAAACTTTAAAGGAAGTTAGGGTGGTTGATAGTAGGCTTACCGAAAAACAAAAAGAATCGCCACTTACCATTGAAACCATGGACATTATTGCCATAAAAGAAACACCAGCGGCTAATTTTTATGATGGATTAGGAGCGCTTAAAGGAGTGGATATTACAGCTGCCAGTTTGGGTTTTAAAATCATTAATACCAGAGGGTTTAATAGCACATCCCCTGTTCGTTCTTTGCAAATAATTGATGGAGTGGATAACCAAGCTCCAGGACTGAATTTCTCCTTAGGTAATTTTTTAGGTTCCTCCGAATTGGATGTAATGAAAGTAGAAATTATACAAGGGGCAAGTTCGGCATATTATGGACCAAACGCTTTTAATGGAGTAATCAGCATAACTACCAGAAATCCCTTTATCAAACCAGGACTTTCGATATTACTCAAAGCTGGGGAGAGAAGTCTTCTTGAGAATGCTTTTCGATTAGCTCAGGTTTTTAAAAATAAGGATGGAGAGGAAAAGTTTGCTTATAAAATCAACTTCTCTTATATGCAGGCTTACGACTGGGAAGCCAATAATTTAGCTGCTGTAGATGGTACAGATATGGATGAAAACAACCCCGGAGGGTATGATGCGGTAAACCGTTATGGAGATGAGGATACAGATGGTAATTTAAATGATATGACTTCTAACCTTAATTTGAATTATATTCAATATCCTGGGCTTGGAAAATTCCACAGAACTGGATATATGGAAAAAGATATAGTAGATTATAATACTAGGAACTTAAAATTCGGAACGGCTTTGCATTATAGAATAAAAGAAAATACAGAGCTTATATACGCCCTAAATTATGGTACAGGAACTACTGTTTATCAGGGAGAAAATCGATTTAGTTTAAAAGGAATTCAGTTTTTTCAAAACCGATTAGAAATCAATCAAAAAGATAAGTTTTTTTTAAGAATGTATCGCTCACAAGAAGATGCTGGCAAATCTTATGATGCGGTATTTACTGCCCTAAAACTACAAGAGCTTGCTGGAAAAAACCAAAGTTGGTATTCAAAATATAAAAATAAATTCAGAAATAATTTCGGATGGAGTAATGTAACCTGGGGAACGCCTTCTCTTATTGGATTTGGGGGAAATCCACCACAAACTATTTGGGGTTTTATGGGAGATACTATCACATTTGAAAATTGGTTCATATTGAGTGATTCAGTATTATTAGCAAATACAGATGCCATCATTGCAGCACATGATGCTACTAGAGAAATAGTAGATGATAGTCGATTAATTCCAGGAACACCAGAATTTGAACTAGCATTAAAAGAGATTACGTCTAAAACATCTTATTTGGAAGGTGGTACGGGTTTTTACGACAAATCTGCACTGAATCATATTCATGGGGAATATTATGTCTTAAATAATGACTTAGAAAAAATAAAAATTGGAGCTAATTTCAGACAATATAACCCTGATTCAAAGGGAACAATATTTATTGACACTAATGATGTTCCAATTATTAATAAAGAGTTTGGAGTATATGTTGGATTTGAAAAAAAAGTGCAAGAAGATAGATTAACTTTTAGTTCTACTTTCCGCTTAGATAAAAATGAGAATTTTGATTATCTCTTTTCTCCAGCCGCTTCTATTGTTTATAAGCCAACTGAAAAGGATATTATTCGCCTTTCTTTTTCTTCTGCAATTAGGAATCCAACACTTTCCGATCAGTATTTGTATTATAATGCCGGAAGAGCAATTCTTATTGGGAATATTGCAGGACATGGTTCTGATGGAGGTCCGCATTATGACAACTCAATGGAAAATATGGTGACTGTTCAATCATTAATTAATTACTATTTACCAGCCATACCTCATGTGGATAGTTTAAGGTTTTTCAAGATTGACCCAATACGCCCAGAACAAGCTAAATCTATTGAGATTGGCTATAGAACAACCCTTTTTGACAGGCTATATTTGGATGCGAACTATTATTACTCAGAATATACCGATTTTATTGGATACAAAATTGGAGTTAAATTTAATTACTTTGAGCAATCTGGTGGATATTCTGTCTCCTTACCATCCATTCAAGCATATCGAATTGCAGCAAATGCAGAAAATACAGTAACTACTCAAGGAGCATCCATTGGGCTTAATTATTTTTTGAATCCTAATTTTACGATTAATGGTAATTTTACTTGGAACAAACTAAACGAAAAAGGAACTGAGGATCCTATTATTCCTGCCTATAATACACCTGAATATAAGTACAATATAGGCTTAGTTGGGCGAGATCTTCATTTTAGTAACAATCATAATATTTTAAAAAATTACGGTTTTAGTATTAACTATAAATGGGTAGAAGGATTTCAGTTTGAGGGCTCTCCTCAGTTTACTGGTTTTGTGCCTACTTACTCCTTGTTGGATGCACAAATCAGTAAAGAATTACCAAAGCTAAAATCAACTATAAAAGTGGGTGCTGCTAACCTTTTAGACAATAAACACTATGAAGTTTATGGTGGTCCTTATATAGGAAGAATGATTTATTTATCTCTTCTTGTCGAACTTTACTAAAAAATATGTAATATTGTAACACTAATCAAAAACAAAAAAAGATGAAAAAAGTATTACAAAATTTTATTGCATTTACTCTTATTATAAGTGCAATTAGTGCAGATGCACAAATGAGATATCTGGATGATATCTTTACTAATGTTACGGTAACCTCTGATGTTCAGTTTGCAGAGAACATTAGTATTTTACCGGCTATTTTATCTGGAGGAGCAAATCCACCGGCCTTAACTCCAATTTTATGCGATATTTATGAACCAACAGGAGATAATCTTACTGACCGTCCTGTAGTGATTTTAGCACATACTGGAAGTTTCTTACCACAAGTAATAAACGGACAGCCAACTGGAGATAAAACGGATTTTTCTATTGTAGAGCAATGTACGCGTTGGGCAAGAAAAGGATATGTAGCGGTTGCTATGAACAACAGATTAGGATGGAATCCTACCTCAACTGACCAAGATGTAAGAACTAGTACTTTATTACAAGCGGCTTACAGGGGAATACAAGATGCAAAAGCTATGGTTCGTTTTTTAAGAAAAACAGAGGATATTGATGGAAACCCTTATGGGATTAATCCAAATCAAATTGCATTAGGTGGGCAAGGAACTGGCGCCTATATTTCATTAGGATATGCTACATTAGATACGGTTGGAGATATTACGCCTTGGCAAGAAATTTATTTAACAAAGTTTTTTAACCTAACTACAATGCAACCATATGTTTATCCTCCTTTTTTTGGAAATTATGACGGAACAGATTCTACTTATTTGCCGATTTATGACACTTTAGGAAATTTAATTGGACAAATGCCTTGGAATATTCCAAACTGGCCATCTTATAGTAATGATATTAATATGGCTTTTAATATTGGTGGCGCCTTAGCGGATAGCTCTTGGCTTGAAGCTGGGGATGTGCCAATGGTAAGTTTTCATTGTACCAAAGACCCTTACGCTCCATATGCTAATGGGGATGTGATTGTTCCTACAACTGGAGACTTTGTAGTGGAAGTACAAGGAAGTTATATTGTACAGAAACACCAAGCAATGTATGGAAACAATGCTGTGTTTGCCAATGCAGGGTTTTCGGATGCTTTTACCCAAGCCGCAAATGTAAATAATGATGGATATGAAGGGCTTTATCCTTTTTTAACTCCAACTCCACAATCTGGAGTAAATGCATTTGGAGAATCATATGAAGAAGAAGGCGCTCCTTGGGATTGGTGGGATAATACTTGGTATGATAATATGCATCAAGCAATTCATAGTTCACCTGCAGGATATGGTCCAGCGAATTCAATATTAGGAAACCCTAATATGTCCTCTACAAAAGGAAATGCTTATTTAGACACTATTCAAGGATATTTAAACCCTAGAATGTTTCTTGCTTTAGGACTGGACACTGTTATGGTTTCTTCTATTGAAGAAGTAATTGATTTTTCAACTGAAATTTATCCTAACCCAACTACTGAAAAGGTAAATGTAGTGAGTTATGCAGCAACAATCAATTCAATTGAAATTTATAACATTCAAGGACAAGTTGTTTATAGCAAAGAAGTAAATGCAAACGCCATTAAAATAAATACGACAAGTTTGAGTGATGGTATTTATATAATGAATATAAAATCGGACAAAGCAACTATTACAAGAAAGTTTATTGTGGAATAAAAGTTAATTCTTTTCTAAATAAAAAAGCCTTCCAGAAATGGAGGGCTTTTTTTGTAGCGTGAGGCAGATTTGAACTGCCGACCTCAGGGTTATGAATCCTGCGCTCTAACCACCTGAGCTACCACGCCAAAATAGTCGGCAAATATAGCATATAAACACCTTTGCTAAAATTTTTCATTAATAATTTAATCCCTGTCTTTCTCATGAAGAATTTGTGTGTTTCTCTTTAATGTTCTCAAAAGTAAACATACTGTTAAAGTTGCTATTAAAACACAAATTAAGTTATGAGAAATTAGCTCCTCTCCTATTACATAATTTCGCAAAACTTCAACAAAACAGAACCCAATAACAGTGGCTAATACACCCGAATACTCCCTCCTTAAAACAGTTTTAATGGAAAAGGGATGGAGGATGTTTTATAGTTAGAAAATTAGGAATAAAAGCGGGAATTTTATTGGACCAATCCAGGTATTCATCTCCAAATTTCTTTTCCAAAAATCGCTCTTCTGCAAACATTATTCTGTCATAATAAAGCCAAAAAATAAGGGAAATAATCAGAATAAATAAAGGGTTAAAAACATAAGTTGCAATTCCAATCCAAATCAGGTAATTACCCAAATACAAGGGATGTCTTAGTGTTGCGTAAATACCTGTTGAGTTTAATACTTCTGCAACTTGTTGTTTGGTATTTCTACCTGATGTTCCGTGTGGAGTAGTTCCTATTGTGTAAAAGCGAATAAGAAACCCTACAAAAGACAAAAACACTGAAATATTAATATAATATCTTTCGTTAACTTCTGAAATAGAAGCATAGTCGGTAATACCAATAAATGGGATAGCTAATAGAAATAAAATAACTGGGAATTGCCCTCTGTATTTGAATAAGAAATTTCCTTGTTTTTCGAATGTTTGCACTAAGGCCATATTTTAGTTGATTTATTTATATATTGCCAAAAAAAATTAAGACGCAAAATTAACAAAAACAAAAAAACAAAGACGAATGTCTGAATTAATAAAATATCAATTAGAATATCCTATCCACTCCTCTATCAATATTCTTTACAAAAGGTTAAGTAACCCTAGTGGGCTTTCAGAATGGTTTGCAGATGATGTGCATATTAGGCATGATATTTATACTTTTTTTTGGGACGGAAGTGAGCAAACAGCAAAATTATTAAAGAAAAAAGAAAATCAATTTGTTCGTTTTCATTGGCTGGACAATGAAGAGGATGAAAGTTATTTTGAATTTACCATTCAAGTAGATGATTTAACAAATGATGTCTCCCTAATTGTTACCGATTTTGCTGAAGATGAAAAAGAACAAGAGGAAAATACATTGCTGTGGGATACGCAGGTAGAGAGTTTGAAGCACGCCTTAGGTTCTTAAGATTATTTTCAAAATCTTCTGAATGAAAAAAATACATCTTTTCATAATTAGATCGTTTATAGGTCCTTTTGTGGCCACTTTCTTCATTACTATTTTCCTGCTGTTAATGCAATTTTTGTGGAAGTGGATTGATGATTTGGTCGGAAAAGGGTTGGAAATAAGTGAAATTAGTGAGCTTTTATTTTTTGCGTCTGTACGCTTTGTTCCTCTTGCCTTACCCATATCAATGCTGTTGGCATCAGTAATGACCTTTGGTGCATTAGGTGAAAAATCAGAATTAGTAGCCATGAAATCGGCAGGGATGTCACTAAGAAGAATAATGAATCCCTTAATCGTTTTTGTGTTTTTTGTTAGTATTGGTTCTTTTATGTTCTCCAATTATGTAATGCCAGTTGCCAATTTAAAAAGTGGCAGTTTACTGTATTCCATACAAAAACAAAAACCGGCACTGAACATAAAAGCAGGTGTTTTTTACAATGGTATTGAAGGATATAGCATTAAGGTGGAAGAAAAAAGTGATGATGGACAAACGCTCAAAAATATCATTATTTACAATCATACAAACAGAAATGGGAATGATAATATAATCATTGCAAAATCAGGTAGTATGAAGCTTAGCAAAGATGAAAGATTTTTGGAATTTAAACTATTGGATGGCTATAGTTATCTGCAAGAAAAAGAGAAAAGAGGAAAGCACAAAAACCCACACCGAACCACCAAATTTAAAGAAGATATTATCCTTTTTGATCTTTCTGCATTTGATTTTAAGCGCACAAGTGCTGAACTTTACAAAGGGCATTATGCCATGTTAAACAATCAGCAACTCAGTAATGCAATCGATTCTTTGAATAGTAAACTAAGCCAAAGAACAGAGTTGATAAATAAAAATGTTTTAGAAAAATATAATTTTGCTGGTTTTAATCAAACTAATACTGAATTTACTGCAACAAAATCTACTTCTAAAAATCTTCAAAATGCGAGAATATACGATTACACTCTTAATAAACTAAGAACCCTAAAATCAATTGCAAGTTCCAATAAAAATGACCTAGAATATAGGAATTATATAATAAGAAAACACAAAATTGAATGGCATAGAAAAATAGCATTGGCCATTGCTTGTATTATTTTATTTTTGATTGGCGCACCTCTTGGGACCATTATTCGAAAAGGAGGATTTGGCATGCCAGTAATGGTTTCGGTTTTCTTTTTTGTCTTTTATCATGTTATAAATATTATTGGGGAGAAAGCTGCCAAAGATGCAACACTTACACCATCAGAAGGAATGTGGCTCGCAAATCTTGTTTTTCTACCAATAGCAATATTTCTTATTTATAAAACAAGTAGAAATATAACACTGTTTAATATTGGCAGATATACTAATCCGATAAGCAAACTGTTTATTAAGCAATGAATATTTTACAAATATGTAGCAAACCGCCCTTTCCTAAAAAAGACGGCTATGCTTTGGCTGTAAATCATATTTCAGATGCATTAATAAACAAAGGCCATAAGTTAAAGGTAATGGCAATTAGCACGCCAAAACATGATGCCAAGGATATTCCTTCTCAATACTTAAGCAATACTGATTTTGAGCATATTTTTATTGATACTAATGTGAAAATACTTCCTGCTTTCCAAAGTTTATTTTCTAAAAGTTCCTACAATACCAATCGTTTTTACTCCAATAGTTTTGCTAAAAGATTAAAAGAACTCATAAAAGAAAATAGTTTTGATATTGTCCTTTTAGAAGGGTTATATGTATGTCCCTATTTTGAAATGATTTCAAAGAATTCAAATGCAAAAATTGTGCTAAGAGCACATAATATAGAATCTGATATCTGGAAAGGATTGGCAAAACAAACAAATAATTTCCTAAAGAAATGCTATCTGAATTTGTTACAAAAAAAACTATCTAATTACGAAAAAGCCATAGTCTTAAAAATGGATGGGATAATTTGCATTAGCGAAAAGGATGCGAATTGGATGAAAAAACAAAGCGCAAAGGACATTAGCACTATACCATTTGCCATTGATGCAGAAAGTGAAACAAATTCTCCTGCAGAAAAAAATACTTTATTTCATATTGGTTCCATGGATTGGATGTCGAATTTGAATGGTATAAAGTGGTTCTTAGATAAAGTATTTCCTCTTATTAATCAACAAAAAAAAGAAGTTATTTTGCACTTGGCGGGAAGTAGTATGCCTAATTATTTCAATAATTTTTCTAATGAAAATATAGTGATAGATGGAGAAGTGGAAAATGCAAAATCATTTATGAAAAAGTATAATTTGATGATTGTACCGCTTTGGAGCGGGAGTGGAATAAGAATTAAAATTTTAGAAGCAATGGCGCTAGGAAAAACCATCATTAGCACATCTATTGGCGCATCTGGAATTCATTATGCTGATAATAAAAATATTTTAATTGCTGATACTACTGAGGAGTTTTTTAATCAGATAATTTGGTGTTTTGAAAATCCTGTGGAAAGCAGGAAAATTGGCGTAAATGCTAAGGATAATATTTTGGAAAATTATAATACTAAAAAGATAGCGGAGAACTTATCCTTTTTCTTAAATAAAATTCAGACTCTATGATATATCTATTTTGGATTTGTTTTTTTCTAATAATTTATAGCTATTTTATTTTTCCTATGACTGTTATTTTGTTTGGGAAAAACAAAGAACTAAACTCAAAGACCTATAATAAAATTGATGAAATGCCATCTGTATCTATTTTAATTGCCGCTTATAACGAGCAATCGACAATTAAAGAAAAAGTGATGAGTATCATAAATAGTAATTTCCCAACGGATAAAATTGAAATTATTATTGGTTCGGATTCCTCTACTGATAATACCAATGAAATTATCAAAAAATTAGAGGAAGAATATCCATTTGTTATTGCAATAAACTTTGAAAAAAGAAAAGGAAAATCTGGAGTAGTCAACAGATTGGTAAAAAGAGCAAAAAACGATATTCTTATAATTACGGATGCTAATATTATTTTTTCTGAAAAGACTATTAGCTTTCTTGTCCAGCACTTTAAAAATCCTGATATTGGACTTGTCGATACCAACATGGTAAATAGAGGTATAAAGAAAAGTGGTATTTCATTCCAAGAAAAGACCTATATCAGCTGGGAAGTAAAATTTAAACATGCAGAGAGTAAATTATGGGGCATGCTAATGGGACCTTTTGGAGGTTGTTTTGCAATACGAAAGACTCTTTTCTCCCCTATTCCTGAAAACTTTTTAGTTGACGACTTTTATGTTTGTATGAATATTTTACAAAACGGATACAAAACAATAAATGATTTGGAAGCTATTGTTTATGAAGATGTCTCTAATCAACTTTCAGAAGAGTTCAGAAGAAAAAGGAGAATCTCCATGGGGAATTTTATCAACCTTTTTCATTTTAAAAAATTACTATTAAAACCTTTCAGTAAATTAGGATTTGTTTTTATCTCTCATAAGGTTTTTAGATGGTTTGGTCCCGTCTTGTTGCTCCTTATTTTTGTGGCAAATTATTTCTTAATTTTGGATAGTATTTTTTATAAAACCACTTTCTTTGCACAGATTATATTATTTATTTTTCCATTTATTGACCTCTTATTACGAAAAATCGGAATACATATTATAATTTTGCGTTTTATTTCACATTTTTACAGTATGAATTTGGCGCTACTGATTGGAATGATTGATTATCTGACCGCTAACAAAAAAGGAGTTTGGGAACCAACAAAAAGAAAACAAGATGAAATTTAATAGTATAAAGCAGGCAATTGAGGATATAAAGCATGGTAAAATCATTATTGTAGTAGATGATGAAAACCGGGAGAATGAGGGGGACTTTGTAGCTGCTGCCGAAATGGTAACTCCCGAAATGATTAACTTTATGGCTACCCATGGAAAAGGGCTCATTTGTGTACCTTTATTGGAAGATAGATGTGAGAAATTGGGGCTCGATTTAATGATTGGAAAAAATACTGATGCCTACAAAACACCTTTTACTATATCTGTTGATTTAATTGGTCACGGCTGTACAACAGGAATATCAGCATCTGACAGAGCAATAACCATAAAGGCATTGGTGAACTCAAAAACCAAACCGGAGGACTTAGGCAGACCAGGGCATATCTTTCCCTTAAAAGCCAGAAAAGGAGGCGTGCTTAGAAGAGCAGGACATACAGAAGCTGCTATCGATTTGGCTCGGCTTGCCGGATTACAGGCTGCTGGAGTAATTGTGGAAATTTTAAATGAAGATGGTTCGGTGGCTCGAACAAATCAGCTTCATAAAATTGCAGAAAAATTTAATCTGAAGTTTATTACTATTAAAGATTTAATTGAATACCGAATACAAAACGAAACCTTAATTATTGAAGAAGCATCCGTGCATTTGCCAACTAATTATGGTGATTTTAATATGAAGGCATTCAAACAGCTCACTAATGGGCAACTGCATCTTGTACTAATAAAAGGGAAGTGGAAAAAAGATGAGCCTATTTTAGTCAGGGTACACTCTTCCTGTATGACAGGAGATATTTTTTCCTCTTGCAGATGTGATTGTGGTGCTCAGTTACAAGCTTCTCTTTCTAAATTAAAAGAGGAAGGAAAAGGGGTTTTGGTTTATATGAATCAAGAAGGAAGAGGAATTGGGTTGTTAAATAAGCTAAAAGCGTACGAATTGCAAGAAAAAGGAAAAGACACAGTGGATGCAAACCTTGCACTTGGTTTTAAAGCGGATGATCGAGATTATGGTGTTGGTGCCCAAATTTTAAGATATATTGGCGTTTCAAAAATAAGATTACTTTCCAATAATCCTAAAAAAAGGGTTGGACTTATGGGTTATGGCATTGAAATTGTAGAAAATATCCCATTGGAAATTGAGTCGAATGAGCATAATGAATTTTATCTGAAAACCAAAAGAGATAAAATGGGACATTCCTTCAAAAAATTAGATGAGTAAAAAAGTACTTATTCTAGCAATAGAATCTTCATGTGATGATACTTCTGCTGCCATTTTAGAAGATAGAAAAGTATTATCAAATATAGTATCTAATCAAGAAATCCATCAGCTATATGGCGGGGTTGTTCCAGAGCTTGCTTCTCGAGCTCATCAGCAAAATATTATTCCAGTAGTGGATGCCGCCATAAAAAAAGCCAAAATCAGCAAAAAAGATATTGATGCCATTGCTTTTACAAAAGGTCCAGGGCTTTTGGGTTCCCTTTTGGTAGGAAGCTCTTTTGCAAAATCCTTTGCAATGGGGATGGATATTCCCCTTATTTCTATCAATCACATGCAAGCGCATATTTTAGCTCATTTTATTGATAAAGGGAAACAGCTGCCTAGCTTTCCTTTTTTATGCTTAACGGTTTCTGGTGGGCATACACAAATAGTAAAGATTGATAGCCCATCAAAGATGCAGGTAATTGGCACCACATTAGATGATGCTGCAGGTGAGGCGTTCGATAAGTCTGCAAAAATATTAGGACTACCCTACCCTGGTGGTCCGCTAATTGATAAGTATGCAAAGGGTGGTAATATTCATGCTTTTACTTTTGGAAAACCAAAAATAAAAGACTTGGATTTTAGTTTTAGTGGTCTGAAAACATCCATACTTTATACCATACAAGCAGGAATAAAGGAAAATCTAAACTTTATAGTAGAAAATAAAAATGATTTATGCGCTTGCATTCAGCATTCAATAGTTACAATTCTAATTGACAAATTAACAAAAGCCATAAAGCAAACAGGGATTACACAAATTGCAATTGCAGGTGGTGTATCGGCTAACTCTTATTTACGATCTCAGTTAAAAGTATTATCAGATAATGAAAATTACAAACTCTACATTCCGAAATTTGAATATTGCACAGATAATGCTGCCATGATAGCAATTGCCGGTCACTTTAAATATTTAGATAAGGATTTTGCAAATCAAGCTGTAACTCCTTCTGCTCGTTTACTTTTTTAAAAAGTCAATAGTAACATCAATTGCCTCTTGCAGAGGGGTGGGATATTTCTCTAAATCATAAGGATGGAAAGCTCCTAAAACATGGTCAGCTCCTTTAATAATGTGCAATTGAGAATCAGGATTCCATTTTTGTAGATTTTTTGCTTCTTCCAATTTTACTGTTGGATCCTCACTTCCATGAATAATAAGCTGTGGGATTTTTATACTTTCTACTGCTTTTTTAATATCAATTCGGTCTTTATTTGCAATGCAGTTTTCATAAAATTGAAAGTACATTGGCATGTTCTGTTTAGTACGTCCATTGTATACAAAAGCCACCCCTTTTTCTTTCCAAAGAGCTATTCTTTCCTTTGGTATTTTATTTGTAAAATCGGATGGAGAAGCCCAGCTAACTACTTTACTAATTCTATTTTCCTCTGCTGTTTTTAGCATGGAAATCCCTCCTCCCCTGCTATGGCCGAAAAGATAAATTTCAGCATTAATAAAATTCTCCTCTACCCAATCCAGAACAAAGCCCAAATCATCTAATTCCTTGCAGAAATTGTTATTTCCAAATGCCTTCAAATCTACAAAATCAATAGGGTCAGAACTAGTTGTTCCGTTATGCGAAAAATTAAATTTTACAAATACAAAATTGTTTTCAGCAAATGTTTCTGCAATTTGGTTAAATGCCCCCCAATCTTTAAAGCCCTTAAAACCATGCGAGAATACAACCACCCTTTTTCCCTTCTTATTTTCTTTGTAAGTTACATCAATAAGTATGGGACGGTTACCTGTTCCAATTATTATGAAAATTTGTTGATTTGTCATTTGTTAATGCTAATATTTGTTGTTAGCAACTCTAGTTTTTATTTTAAAAAAGTAAAACTATTAAGGTTATTACCTATTATTAGAATAAAAAAAGATTAAGTAAACTAAAAAAATATTTTTAATCCACTTTTAAACACTTACTCCAACAAGCTCCGCTATTTTAGCGCCAATCTGAGCTGGAGATTCTACTACATGCACACCACACTGGCTTAAGATTCTCATTTTAGCTTCTGCTGTATCGTCTTTTCCGCCAACAATTGCACCTGCATGCCCCATGGTTCTCCCTTTTGGGGCGGTTTGCCCTGCAATGAAACCAACAACTGGTTTTGTTCCATTTGCTTGTATCCATTTTGCAGCATCAGCTTCTAATTGTCCGCCAATTTCTCCAATCATCACAATACCATCTGTTTCATCATCATTCATAAATAGCTTAACAGCATCTAATATGGTTGTGCCAATTATAGGATCGCCTCCTATTCCAATTGCAGTTGAAATTCCTAATCCTGCCTTTACCACTTGATCGGCTGCCTCATAAGTTAAAGTCCCTGATTTGGAAACCACTCCTATTCTTCCTTTTTTGAAAACAAATCCTGGCATAATGCCACATTTTGCTTCCTCTGGAGTAATTACTCCTGGGCAATTTGGACCAACCAAAATACTCTCCTTATCCGATAAATATTCTTTCACCATTATCATGTCTTTTGTTGGAATACCTTCTGTGATACAAATAATGACTGCTATTGCTGCCTGTGCTGCTTCCATTATTGCATCAGCTGCAAATGCTGGTGGCACAAAAATAAGAGTGGTATTGGCACCAACTTCTTTTACTGCATCTTCTACAGTATTAAAAACGGGCTTTCCTAAATGGGTTTGTCCTCCTTTGCCGGGAGTTACTCCACCTATTATATTAGTTCCATAGTCAATCATTTGCTCAGCATGGAAAGTTCCCTCACCTCCTGTAAATCCTTGAATGATAACTTTTGAATCTTTATTTACTAATACACTCATTGTTTATTTTATTTGGTGTGCAAAATTAGAACATTAAAGCACTTTACAAAGGATTTTAAATACTTTTGCAGAATGAAAAAAATGTTAAAAAAAATACTTTTAATTATATTAATTATAATTGGATTAATTGCTCTTGGAATTCTGGATATTGTCGGAATTTTACAAAAAGGCATGGGGTTTTTCTTTTGTTAACACCTATATATTAAATGAAAAATTACAATAGAAAAGATACGATTTGTGCATTAGCTACAGGAAGTGGATTGGGAGCGATTGCTATCATTCGTGTTTCTGGAAGTGAGACAATTAATATTTGTAAAAAAGTATTTTCAAAAAATATAGCAGATGTGAAATCACACACAATTCATTTTGGTACTATAAACAATAAGGTAGGTGTTATTGATGAGGTTTTACTTAGTATTTTTCGAAATCCACATTCTTTTACTGGGGAAGATGTTATTGAGATTTCTTGCCATGGATCAGTTTTTATACAACAACAAATTTTACAATTACTAACAGAAAATGGAGCACGAATGGCAAATCCGGGAGAGTTTACTTTAAGAGCTTTCATAAATGGCAAGATGGACCTTTCTCAAGCAGAAGCAGTAGCAGATTTAATTGCATCAGAAAACAGAAAAGCACACCAAATTGCAATAAACCAAATGCGTGGAGGATTCTCAGATGATTTAAAAAAATTGAGAGAACAACTCATCAATTTCGCCTCTTTAATTGAATTGGAATTAGATTTTTCAGAAGAAGATGTAGAATTTGCGAATCGTGAGCAGTTTAACGAATTGCTTTTATTGATAAAGGAAAAATTAACAAAACTAATTGATTCATTTCAACTTGGAAATGTAATAAAAAACGGAGTTCCTGTTGCCATTTTAGGTGCGCCAAATGTGGGGAAATCCACACTGCTTAATGCTTTGGTGAATGAAGATAGAGCCATTGTTTCGGAAATTGCAGGTACAACCAGAGATACCATTGAAGATGTGATAAATATTGAAGGCATGCAGTTTCGATTTATCGATACGGCAGGTCTTAGAGATACAAAAGACACAATCGAGAAAATGGGAATCCAAAAAGCACTTGAAAAAGCAAAAAAAGCAAAAGTTATAATTTTTTTGTTAGATGCTACAGCTGATTTTAAAGCCCAAGAAAAAGAGATTATAAAAATTAAAAAACTACAAAACAAAATGATTATTGTAGTTAATAAAACGGATTTGAATCCAAATATCTGTGAAACTCTGAAAAAGAAAAGTTATCTTTTTATTTCTGCCAAAAATAAAGATGGAATTCAGGATTTAACAAATACACTTATAAGTATTATTGACCCCAATTTATCCTCAGATGAAACGATAATTAGCAATAGTCGCCATCAAGAAGAATTGAGTAAAACACTAGTAGAAATCATTGCAGTAATTCAAGGGTTAAACAATGATATTAGTGGGGATTTGTTGGCTATAAATATTCGACAAGCCCTTTATCATTTAGGTTTAATAACTGGGGAAGTTACCACTGATGATTTGCTCGGGAATATATTTAGTAAATTTTGTATCGGGAAATAAAGAAGTGCATATGAATTCATCCATTGTACTTTATGATGCACACTGCAATTTTTGCAGTACCATAGTTCGTTATTTTAAAAAGAAGGATAAAAAAAATGTTATCCTTTGGATTGAAAATGATAATAAAAAAGCAGTAGAAATTATTTCAAAATTGAAATTAGAAAAACACATTGATTTCATCATTTGGACAGATGAAAAGAACTACCTCATAAAATCAGCAGCCCTTATTAAAATATTGGAAATCCTAAATTGGGAAATAAGACACTTTTTAAATTTATTCCCTACAAAATTGAGTGATTTTATTTATGACTTTATTGCAAAGAATAGGTATCTGATAGGTAGTTGTAGTAATGGAGAAAACAAAACTGAAAAGATGAAAGGAAGATAATTTATATAGGATTTTTTATCCATTTCTAAGTCATTTTATTTTGAATTATTTTGAGCTCTTCTCCTAAAAACAAGGCTATTTGACGCATTCCGCTCAATTCTTCTCCATGTTTTTTTTCAGCCAAAGAATTATAATTAGTGTTTACATTTA
>CATMIT010000014.1 GCA_950069165.1 uncultured Flavobacteriales bacterium | reverse complement strand
CCATAGCACAACAACATCTGAGGCAGCAACTCACACTGGAGGTAATTCTGGTAAAGGAGGAGATATATTATATCGCTGGGGTAATCCTTACAATTATGGTGGAGGAAATAATACTTCTTGGAATTCTGGTGGAGATAGAGAGTTGCATACTGTTCATGGAGCTAATTTTATTGATGAGGGTTTGCCAGGGCAAGGTAATTTGATGTGCTTTGATAATGAAGCAACAGGTCCTAATGGAGGAAGCGGAGATTCTAGAGTTGTTGAACTGCAAGCACCACTAAATAATTACAATTACAGCCCTCCTTGGAATCAATCTCCTCTTTGGACATATTCTGATCCTGGAAATTTTTATGCAAATCATTTATCAGGATCGTTTAGAACAAAAAAAGGCACTACAGTAGCTACTTTAGGAACCTCCACTTATTGGCGAGAAGTAGATAATCAAGGAACTATTTTATATGAATACAACCATGCATCTGGAGGAGGAGGTGGCAATAATATGGCAAAAACTGCCATTTATGAATTGGATTATCCAGGACTAATTGGAGTCGTTTCAGCTGTAAAAAATCAAGATATTCAATTTGAATTAGATATTTATCCTAATCCTGCAACTGATAAAATAAATGTGCTTTTACCATCTACTTCAACTCTACCAGTTGAAGTAACGATTTATGATATATTAGGTAAAAAAGTAAACACGCATACTGCTACTAAAAAATCATTTTCCTTAGAAATAAATTCATTTGAAAAAGGGATTTACTTTGTAAAAGCAATGACATCTGATTACAACATCACCAAAAAACTAATTGTAAAATGAGAAAGTTTTTAATAGCGATATGGATTGTATTTTCTGTAAATAGTTTTGCTCAAACTCCAAGCGTAAGCGCCCTTTCTTTTAGTTTGGATAATTATGGGCTTTACAACAATTGGCACAACCAAAACGATACTTTTTTTGTTGTTCCAATTCGGATGGATTCCTTTGTTTCTGGTATAGATTCTTTTGCTTTTAATTTGCAGTATGATGGCGCTTTACTCACCCCCATTCTTGATTTGAGTTGGGTAAATCATCCTTCTTTTATATTGCTAATGAATTATTTGGGAGGAGCAGAATTTGCCATGGCGGATGGTGGCGCTATTCATGCCGATACTTTTGATATGGGAATGAGTAATACGAGCAAAATGCTGAGTATTTCATTTCAAAGGCAATCTGCTTTTACACAAGGAATGTATAATAATTGTTGGGGTACGCTTATGTATGTGGCATTTAAAAGAAATGATGTTTGTAGTGGAGGAACTTTTAATTTAAATTTTATAGATGGTTTGATTGGAACAGCTTATATCAACCCAATGCAAACGAATACTTTTCTACTGAGTGGAATGCAAAATTATAGTGCGGACAATAATACCCTCTTTGCTTATAACGGACAAATAAGCAAACAAGAAATGGAAGTAACTATTGCTCAAAACGGAATAGCTTTTGAAAGCACTGTGAATTTCGGAGTTGCTCCTTATGCCTTTTTGTGGACTACAGGAGAAATAACCCAAAACATAAATCCTACAGGGCAAGCAGGACCGCCTTGGTATGTAGTTGTTACAGATGCTAATGGCTGCACAGATACTTCTAATTATTTGATTGCTATTGCAACTACTGAAATCGAATTACAAAACTCTCATAAAAAATTAATTGCTGTATTGGATATTTTTGGAAGAAAAACTAAAATTAAAAACCAAGCTCTATTGTACATTTATGATGATGGTACATTAGAGAGAAAAATAATTTTAAAATGAAAAAATTAATCTTATTCTTATTTATTTTTCCGCTATTCATTAAGGCACAAGTACAATTATTACCAAGCATTGGGATTGGCTCTTTACCTAATGATACCGATAGCGTTTGCATAATAGTTCCAAGAAGTCAAGGCAATCCTTGGACGACTGTAAATCCTGGCGACACCATGGCGGACTTTACCCTTTATGATATTAGTGGAAATGCCTTAACACTATCTTCTGTACTTAATACAGGCAAAAGAGTCTTGATGATCTCAGGCAGTTATACTTGTCCTATTTTCAGAAATCAAATGACGGAACTAAATGCAGTAGCGGCACAGTTTGGAAATGATATTGCATGTTTTGTTGTCTATACCGTTGAGGCGCATCCAACGGGGAGTGTAATGCCATCAAGTGGAAATGTAAATCCGACCAATCCTCCTTATTATCAGCCCAATACTTATGGAGAAAGAAAAGCAATAATTCAGGATTTATTAAATGGAGTTAATGGGCCGCCATCTGGAAACTATATTCCAGTACCTGTAAATGTACCAATTTATATTGATGGGCCTTGCAATGAGTGGTGGCAATATTATAATGCTCCCAATAATGCTTATTTGATTGATACAAATGGGGTGCTGTTTGCTTATCATAGTTGGTTTTCTAACTCTAATCCTCCCAATGGACAAGCAACCAATATTTGGTGCGATATTGATAGCTTGTTAGGAGTAAGTTCTGGGGGATGTTCACAAGTTACAAGCTTAAATGGCACTTTCGATTTTCAACTAAAAAGCACACAAACGATTACTACTTATGGAAATCCAGGAGATATTATTGATATTTTCGGGGAGCTTATTAATACAAGTAATGATGGAGTGAAAGTAACTATTGAAAGAGTAATGAATAATTTGCCTTCCAACAGCTGGGAGAGTTCCATGTGCGTTACTTTTTGCCTTCCAGCAAACCAAGATACAACCTCTGGGATTGTAGGGGCTAACGATACTATTGATTTTTCATTTCACTTTTTTACTGATCCACTAATGGCAGGAACGGATACTGGTAGAGCAAGAGTACGATTTGCCAATGCTAATGGCTCACAGCAAGCCATTATGCAGCCCTATAAAGGAATTACTTATGCCTCTACTTCTAATGTAGAAGAAACATTTACCAAAATTTTGGTTTACCCAAATCCTTCTGATGGAACACTTTACATAGAATCCAATTTTACAGAAAAATCGGTTGTTCAAATTACCGATTTGTTGGGCAATACCATTAAAAATATTGTGGTAAATAAAGGAGAGAACAAAATTCAAATAAAGAATTTACCCCCTGCTTTTTATTTAGTAAGAATTAATGAAAATGTTTGTGAAAAGATTGTAGTAAGATGAAAATAAAGCCCCTCTAAAATTGCTCTTCTTTTTGTTTTTATAATTGTATTTTCGCCTTTATGAAGAAGGTAAAATTCATTTTACGATATTTCAGATATAAACTTACTGCAAAAGGAAAGCACTCTGCACAAGCTCCTTTTCTATATGGTTTTATTACTAAAGTGATCAATACAAAAACGGAAGATGAGAATTGCAACAAAATTGAAGCTTTAAGAAAAGACCTTTGCAATTCGGAACAAACTATTCAAATTACTGATTTTGGAGCTGGAAGCAGTATAAATAATTCCCAAAAAAGGAAGATAAAAGATGTTGCTCGGAATTCTGCTAAAAATGCAAAATTCGGACAACTACTTTATCGAATTTGTAAATTTTACAAACCTCAAAATATTATTGAATTGGGAACTTCATTGGGTATAAGTAGTTGTTATTTGGCAAAGGCAAACCCGAATTCAAAAGTTTTTACATTTGAGGGCTGCACGGAAACTGCTGCTATTGCAAGTGGTAATTTCAAAAAATTAGATATTGAGAATATTTCTATTGCTATTGGAGATTTTAACAATACTTTAACTGCCAAATTAGAAGGGATTGGTAAAGTTGACCTTGCATTTATTGATGGCAACCATCAGGAAACCCCTACCGTTTCTTATTTTGAAGAAATTCTAAAATTTGCTAATAATGATACCATCTTTATTTTTGATGATATTCATTGGTCTTGCGGGATGGAAACGGCTTGGAATTACATTAAATCACATCAAAAAACTACACTAACAATCGATTTGTTTTTTGTAGGCATTGTTTTTATGAAATCAGAATTAAGCAAAGAACATTTTACAATTCGTTTTTAATTATAAATTTGTATTATGGAAAATACAATTATTTCATCAGAAAGTTTGAGCCGACAATTTAGGGTAGGTACAGTAACCATCAATGCCCTAAATAAAGTAAGCTTTACCGTAAAAAAGAATGAGTTTGTTGCGCTTATGGGGGCTTCCGGATCTGGTAAATCTACCCTTATGAATTTGATTGGCTGCTTAGATACAGCCACTTCCGGTTTATACAAATTAAACGGAACAGATGTAAAAGATATGGATGAAAATGCTTTGGCAAATGTCCGCAACAAAGAAATTGGTTTTGTTTTCCAAACATACAATCTATTACCCCGTTATACAGCTTTGGAAAATGTGATGCTTCCTCTTGTATATGCTGGAATTAAAAAACAGGAGAGGATAGAAATGGCGAAAAAAACATTGGGAAGTGTGGGCTTGTCTGATAGAATACTGCATAAACCCAATGAACTCTCAGGAGGGCAAAGACAGAGGGTAGCAATTGCTAGGGCGCTTGTGAATAATCCTTCCATTATTTTGGCGGATGAGCCAACTGGCAATCTGGACTCAGGAACTTCTATTGAAATAATGAAATTGTTTCAAGAGATTCATAAAAAGGGGAATACGATAATTGTGGTTACCCATGAAGAGGATATTGCCAATTATGCTAGGCGAATTATTCGCCTTAAAGATGGAATAATTGAATCAGATATTTTAAATAATTAGTAGTTATGAAAATTTATACAAAAAAAGGCGATAAAGGAGAAACCTCTCTTTTAGGTGGAACCAAGGTGAACAAAGATAATATTCGCCTGGAAGCTTATGGCACAGTGGATGAGCTCAATGCTTTTATTGGACATATTCACGACCAGGAAATAAGTCAAAATCATAAAACGATTTTACTTAAAATTCAAAATCAGCTTTTTAATTTAGGTAGTATTTTGTCTTTTGATGGTAAGAAAACACAAATAAACTTGCCTGAAATTACAAAGGAAAATATTCAAATGTTAGAAGCTGAAATCGACAAAATGGAGGAGGAATTATCCCCACTAAAAGATTTTATTTTACCTTCTGGACATACAATTGCATCCTTATGTCATATTGCTCGTACTGTTTGTCGTAGGGCAGAAAGAAGGGTGGTAGAACTTCAAGCTAAGGAGAAAATTAGTCCAAATTGCTTGGAATATCTCAATCGATTGTCCGACTATTTATTTGTTTTGGCAAGAGGCGTTTTGAAAGAAAAAAGCTGTACAGAAATTACTTGGATTAAGTTCTGATAATTCGGTAAAAAAATTACTTTTGCAAAATCAAATAAGTGAGATTATGTATTGGACATTAGAGTTAGCATCAAAATTAGAAGACGCCCCTTGGCCAGCAACAAAAGATGAATTAATTGATTTTGCAATTCGTTCAGGCGCTCCATTGGAAGTAGTTGAAAATTTGCAAGAACTAAGTATTGAAACAGAAATATACGAATCCATTGAGGAGATATGGCCTGACTACCCCACAAAAGAAGATTTCTTCTTTAATGAAGAGGAATATTAAAAAAGCTTAACTACTTTTTCTATTGAAATATCTTCTTTTGACTACCTTTACCCCTTTCTATAAAGAATTATTATGGCAATCTTCTTAAGTTTAGTAAGTAAACTTTTTGGCAACAAATACGATAAGGACATAAAAAGTATTGAGCCAATTATTAAACAGATTCATTTGGAACATGAAAAAATAGTTGCTATTTCCAATGATGAGTTGCGCGAGAAAACAACTTACTTAAAAGCCAAGATAGAAAAAAGTATTTGTCAGGAGAAAGAAAAAATATCCTCCTTAAAAAATAAAGCAGAACAAAAAGGAATCGATAAGGATGAGAAGGAAGAAATCTATAATGAAATAGATGAAATCGAAAAAAGTGTTATTGAAATAATAGAGGTAACTCAAAATGAAATTCTTCCAGAGGCCTTTGCTGTAATTAAAGAAACCGCAACACGATTTAAAAACAATGCAACCATAAAAGTTACTGCTAATGATATTGATAGAGATTTAGCTGCTAACAAAGATTTTGTAAGCATTGAAGGAGCACATGCTATTTATAAAAATTCTTGGATTGCTGCCGGAAATGAAATCACTTGGGATATGATTCATTATGATGTGCAATTAGTAGGTGGAGTGGTGCTGCATCAAGGTAAAATTGCAGAGATGTCAACTGGGGAAGGAAAAACTTTGGTAGCTACTCTGCCCGTATATCTGAATGCCCTTGCTGGTTTGGGGGTACATCTGGTTACCGTGAATAATTATTTAGCAAAAAGGGATGCAGAGTGGATGGGTCCAATTTTTCAATTCCATGGATTGAGTATTGATTGTATTGATAACCACCAGCCAAATTCTGATGAAAGGAAACAGGCCTATTTAGCCGATATCACTTATGGGACTAATAACGAATTTGGTTTTGATTATTTACGCGATAATATGGCGCGTAGGCCAAAAGATTTAGTACAAAGAAAACATCATTATACCATTGTGGATGAGGTGGATTCTGTACTTATTGATGATGCTAGAACCCCACTTATTATTTCTGGCCCTATCCCAAAAGGGGATGTTCACGAATACAATGAGCTAAAACATAAACTAGAACGCTTGGTTTCAGTGCAAAGAAAATTTGTTACAACCGTAATTGCTGATGCTAAAAAAATGTTTGCTGAAGGAAATTCAGATGATGCGGGACTAAATTTACTAAGGGCTTTTAGGGGATTGCCTAGAAATAAAGCGCTTATTAAGTTTTTAAGTGAAGAGGGCGTGAAAAGCCAATTACAAAAAACAGAGAATTTTTATATGCAGGACCAAAGCAAAGAAATGCATATTGTTGATGAAGCCCTTTTCTTTGTAATTGATGAAAAAAACAATACCATTGAGCTTACTGAAAAAGGAATTGAGCTAATGACAACAGAAATTGAGGACAAGAATTTCTTTGTAATGCCAGATGTGGGTGCTGAAATAGCCATTTTAGGAAAAGAAGATCTGACCGATAAAAAAAGAGCCAGCAAAAAAGAGGAGTTACTAAGAGATTTCGCCATTAAAAGTGAGCGAATACATACGGTAAATCAGTTACTAAAAGCATACACACTTTTCGAAAAAGATGTGGAGTATGTGGTGATGGACAACAAAGTAAAAATTGTGGATGAGCAAACTGGTCGAATCATGGAAGGTAGAAGATATTCGGATGGATTGCACCAAGCTATTGAGGCTAAAGAGAATGTAAAAATTGAAGAGGCCACACAAACTTATGCTACCATTACCCTTCAAAATTATTTCAGAATGTACAATAAGTTATCGGGGATGACTGGTACTGCTGAAACGGAAGCGGGGGAATTTTGGGAGATTTACAAATTGGATGTGGTGGTAATTCCTACCAACCGTCCTATTGTTCGGGACGATAAAGACGATTTGGTTTTTAAAACCAACAGAGAAAAATACAATGCTGTTATTGAAGAAATTGATACCCTCACCAAAGCAGGGAGACCAATATTAGTAGGAACTACTTCTGTCGAGATTTCGGAATTGCTCAGCCGAACTTTGAAAATGAGAGGTATAAAGCATAATGTGCTTAATGCAAAACTGCATCAGAGAGAAGCGGATATTGTTGCAGAGGCAGGGAAGGCATCTGTTGTAACAATTGCTACCAATATGGCTGGTAGAGGTACGGATATTAAACTCTCGGATGAGGTGAAACAAGCAGGTGGTTTGGCAATTTTGGGAACGGAAAGACACGATTCTAGAAGGGTAGACAGACAGCTTAGAGGTCGTTCTGGCAGGCAAGGCGATCCTGGTTCTTCTCAGTTTTTTGTTTCCCTAGAAGATAATTTGATGCGGCTTTTTGGCTCTGAGAGAATTGCAAAACTAATGGATAGAATGGGATTAGAAGAAGGGGAAGTTATTCAGCATTCCATGGTAAGCAAGTCCATTGAAAGGGCTCAGAAAAAGGTGGAAGAAAATAATTTTGGTATTCGAAAAAGATTGTTGGAATATGATGATGTAATGAATCAGCAAAGGGAAGTGATTTACAAAAAAAGAAGGCATGCTCTTTTTGGCGACAGGCTTTCCTTAGATATTTCAAATATGATATATGATACTTGTGAAAGTATAATTGAACAAACGCATGAAATAAAAGATTTTGAAAATTATAAATTGGATTTGATTCGCTTTTTAGCTAGCGATAGCCCTGTTTCTGAGCAAGAGTTTCAAGACTTAAACATTACTGAAATTGTAGAAAAAACTTACGATTCCTGCTATAAAAATTACCAGCTGAAATCAGAAAGTATTGCCAAAAAAGCGTTTCCAATCATAAAAGATGTATATGAAAATCAGTCGGCAACTTTTGAGAATATTGTAATTCCTTTCACAGATGGAATGAAAACCCTGCAAGTGGTTACTAACCTTAAAGAAACAGTTGAGCAAGAAGGAGGTAATATTGGTTTGGCCATTGAAAAGAGTGTAACGCTCGCAATAATTGATGATACTTGGAAAGAACATTTAAGGGAAATGGATGAGCTAAAGCAATCGGTTCAGAATGCGGTTTATGAGCAAAAAGATCCACTACTTATTTATAAATTTGAATCCTTCAATTTATTTAAAACCTTAATTGATAAGGTGAATAAAGAAATTGTTTCTTTCCTTTTAAAAGCTGGCTTACCAATGCAATCGAATGTGCAAGAGGAAAGAAAGCAAGCAGAAACTAACTTACAAACTAGCCGCCCAGAAATGGCTGCTCCTAGCAGTGGAAATCGTCAAAATCCTAACCAACCACAACAAGAACAACAAAAAACACAACCAGTAAGGGTAGAGCAAAAAGTGGGAAGGAACGAGCCCTGCCCATGTGGAAGTGGTAAGAAATATAAAAAATGTCACGGGAGGTACTAAGGTGTAATTGGCCTAAAGATGATGCACTCTACATTGAGTATCATGATATAGAATGGGGTGTTCCTGTTTATGAAGATAGTAAGATTTTTGAGTTTATGTTATTGGAGACATTTCAGGCAGGCCTGAGTTGGATTACCATACTCAGAAGACGAGAAAATTTCCGCACAGCATTCGATAATTTTGATTTTCAAAAAATAGCCAATTACTCTGATGAAAAATTGGAAGAATTAAGGCAAGATGTTGGGATCATCAGAAATCGATTAAAAATAAAAGCGGCCAAAACAAATGCGATTGCTTTTATGGAAGTGCAAAAAGAGTTTGTGACTTTCAGTAAATACCTTTGGGGTTTTGTAGATGGGAAGCCCATCCAAAATAATTTTAAGAGCATGAGTGAAATTCCAGCCAACACGATTTTATCTGATAAAATAAGTAAAGACCTGAAAAGTAGAGGGTTTAAATTTGTGGGTTCAACAATTGTATATGCGCATATGCAAGCCATGGGAATGGTAAATGATCATACCACAGACTGTTTTAGACATAAAGAGATTTAAGCTTTTTTACTCTTCTTTTTCAATGAATCAACTGCCAATAAACTACTTTGAATTTGCATTTGCAAGTCCCCTACATTATCAGGAGAATACGGCATAAATATCGTACTCGTATTATTTTCAGAAAGCTTAGCAACCGTTTCATAATGTTGCGTCATAAAAAGCATATTCATTACATCTTGACTAGTAACATGGTCCTCCATAGCCAACTTGACTTCCGCCACTGATTCTTTTAATCCATTGGCAATTGCAATTCTCTGTAGCGCTATCCCTTCCCCTGCTAAGCGTTTACTTTCCATATCTGCCTCAGCTGCTGCAATCACTCTAATTTTTGCTGCTTCTGCTTCTTCTCTTGCTGCATCTTTCATTCTTTTTGCAGCATTTATTTCATTCATAGATTGCTTAACCTTAGCGTCAGGGTCAATATCAGTAACTAATGCTTTTATAAAATCAAATCCAAATTGCTTCATTGTTTCTGAAAGTTCTGTTTTAACCGCAACAGCAATTTTATCTTTCTCAGAAAATACTGAATCCAATTCCATCCTTGGCACTTCTGAACGAATAGAATCAAATACATAAGATTGTATTTGGTGTTCAGGGCTATTCAATTTATAAAATGAATCCTCAATACCTTCATCAGTATCTACCACAAAAAACTGAACAGAAACCACTACCTTAACAAATACATCATCCTTAGTTTTTGTTTCCACTTCTACAGGTAATTCCCTTACCCTAAGGTTTACTGACCCTGCAATACTATCAATTAATGGTATTTTAAAATGCAATCCTGCCTTAGAAATTTTCTGGAATTTACCTAATCGTTCAATAACAACTGCTGTTTTTTGCTTTACCATATACAATGTCCCTTTTAGTAGGAAAAGAGCAATAATGATGTAAACTATGTTTCCGAAAATAATATTTGTGTCCATTTTATATTTTTTTAAATTAGGTACGCGAATTTAAGAAAAAAATTGAATAAAACAAGGAGCCAATTGGTTTCTTAAATTTTATTTCAAATATCTGAAATCGTGATTATTTTTAATCTTTTTTAAGGATTCAAAAATTAAACGAATTACATTTTCAACATCATCTTTATGTGCACTTTCAACAGTAGTGTGCATGTACCTTAAAGGTAAAGATATAAGTGCAGAAGCTACTCCTCCGGTTGAATAAGCAAAAGCATCTGTATCTGTTCCTGTCGAACGTGAAGCGGCATTTCTTTGGAAAGGAATTTTATTTTTTTCAGCAGAAGTTATAATTAGTTTTAACAAATTATTTTGCACTGCTGGACCGTAAGTAAGAACAGGTCCATCACCACATTTTGTATCTCCTTCTTTTATTTTATCTATCATTGGCGTGTTAGTGTCATGACACACGTCCGTAATAATGGCAACATCTGGTTTTATGCTTTCTGTAATCATTTGGGCTCCTCTTAATCCTACTTCTTCTTGAACAGAGTTAGTAATATAAAGTCCAAAAGGCAATTTTACTTTATTTTCTTTCAAAAGGCGAGCCACCTCAGCAATCATAAATCCGCCCATTCTGTTATCCAAAGCTCTACCCACATAAAAATTCTTATTCAAAATCATAAATTTATCTTCATAAGTAACCACACAGCCCACATGAATGCCCAATTTTTCCACTGCCTTTTTACTATCGCAACCACAATCTAAAAAGATGTTATCTGGCTTTGGTGCTTTTTCTGTTCTTGCCCTACGCGTATGTATTGCTGGCCAACCAAATACCGCTTTTACCATTCCTTTTTTGGTATGAATATTTACCCTTTTGGATGGAGCAATCTGATGGTCAGATCCCCCATTACGAACCAAATAAATAAAACCATCTTTAGTGATATAGTGTACAAACCATGAAATTTCATCAGCATGTGCTTCAATTACAACTTTATATTTTGCTTCCGGATTTATTACGCCAACAACGGAGCCATAAGTATCTACAAAATACTTATCAATATAGGGCTTGATGTAGTCCAACCACATTTTTTGCCCTACACTTTCAAATCCTGTTGGAGAAGGGTTATTTAAGTATTTCTCTAAAAAAGCCTCTGACTTTTTAGTAATAATTTTCTTCTTTGCCATAATTTGTTTTGAATTAAAGGTGCGAATATAAGGCTTTTATCCTGCCCAACCCTCTCTATCTAAGGAGCGATACTGAATGGCCTCTGCAATATGAGCTGAACTAATATTTTCAGCATTATCCAAATCAGCAATTGTTCGGGATACTTTCAGAATTCTATCATAGGCCCTAGCGGATAAATTCAATTTTTCCATGGCCATTTTAAGCATTTGTTGACTTTCCGTATTGAGCGCACAGTACTTTTGCAATTGTTTAGTGCTTATTTGTGCATTTGCATGAACCCCTTTTGCGTTACTGTATCTCTGTTCTTGTATATCTCTTGCCTCCATCACTCTCTCTCGAATGTCAGCACTACTTTTTCCTTTTGTTTTTGATGCTAATTCATCAAAACTAACAGGGGTAACCTCAACATGCAAATCAATCCTATCCAACAAAGGTCCTGATATCTTATTCAAATATTTCTGCACCATTCCTGGAGGGCACAAGCAGTCTTTTTCAGGATGATTATAATAGCCACAAGGGCAAGGATTCATTGAGGAAATCAACATAAAACTTGCTGGGTAATCCACTGTAAATTTGGCACGAGAAATAGTTATAACTCTATCCTCAATAGGTTGTCTTAGAACTTCTAAAACCGTTCGTTTGAACTCTGGTAATTCATCTAAAAACAAAACCCCATTATGAGCTAGCGATATTTCTCCAGGTTGTGGATGCGTCCCTCCTCCAACAAGAGCCACATCTGAAATGGTATGATGAGGTGAGCGAAATGGCCTGGAAGTCATAAGAGTATCATTTGCCGATAATTTCCCAGATACAGAATGAATTTTTGTGGTTTCCAATGCCTCTTGCAAAGAGAGTGGCGGCAAAATTCCTGGCATGCGTTTTGCCAACATTGTTTTCCCTGCTCCTGGTGGACCTATCATGATTACATTATGCCCACCAGCAGCCGCAATTTCCAATGCTCTTTTTATATTTTCTTGTCCCTTTACATCCGAAAAATCAGCTGTAATATTATTAAGCCCTTCATAAAACTCTTTTCTTGTATCAACAGTGGTTGGGCTTATTTTTATTTCTTCTTTAAAAAAATCGATAACCTCTCCAACATTAACAACCCCAAAAACATCTAAATCATTTACAATGGCCGCTTCCCTTGCATTTTCCTTTGGTAAAAATATTCCTTTAAACCCTTCTTCTTTTGCTTGTATAGCAATAGGTAAGGCCCCTTTTATTGGTAAAATACTTCCGTCTAATGAAAGTTCGCCCATTATTACGAAATCGGCTAATTTGCTGTCATCAAACTCTTTGTTGGCTGCCAAAATTCCAATAGCAAGTGGTAAATCGTAAGCCGAACCTTCCTTTCTGATGTCAGCCGGTGCCATGTTGATTACAATTTGTTTTCCGGGAACTCGATAGCCATTATTTTTAAGAGCAGCTCTTATTCTTTGCTCACTTTCTTTTACCGCATTATCAGGCAAGCCAACCAAATAAAATTTTATTCCCCTGGTAATATCGACCTCAATGGTAATTGTTTTGGCATCAATACCGCTTACTGCACTACCATAGGTTTTAACTAACATGTTCTATTTATTGAATTCCGTTAAGCCACATTTTAGCCATTTTTGAAATTCGCTAACATCAGGAGTGTAGCCAATAGGATTGGTTAAAAGTCCGTTTTTTGGACTATACAGCACATAGTATGGCTGTGATGAACTAGCATAAGTTACCGCTTGCAAAGTGCTCCATTTATTTCCAACAGTGGTTAAGGTTTTCTTTTTTGTTCCTCCATCAGAAGTTGGAACAATTACTATCTCAATGTTGTCTAATAATGTTTGCTCGTCCACATAGAGTTGGCAAAGCACGAATTCCCCCAACAAATCCTCTACTTCTGGAAATACATGTTCTTCCATTTTTCTACAG
The DNA here is from genome assembly GCA_950069165.1 of uncultured Flavobacteriales bacterium. Taxonomy (GTDB): domain Bacteria; phylum Bacteroidota; class Bacteroidia; order Flavobacteriales; family BACL11; genus DUAL01. The sequence goes on along the minus strand of CATMIT010000014.1, from coordinate 10,711 downwards.
TTGACACAAGCCCAACCCGTAAAATCGATAAATACTGCTTTTTCCTCTTTTTCTGCATATTCTATAGCTTCCCAATAGTCAAAAAATACTTCTTTTTCTTCTTGCTGATAAGTGTAGCTATAACTTAGCGGTGGAGGGAATCCGCTTAATGCCTCATGCTCCCACCAATTTAAATGCGAGCCAAACATTCCTGGAATTAGGTAAATAGTAAAAAATAAAAAAGACAAAATAAACCCATAACGCATTTTGGAAATCTTTGTTAGTTTAGAATCGTGGGGAAACTGAATTTTTCCAATTAAATACAATACCGTTAGTGCGCCAATAATAAACCAAAGCACAAAGAAGGTTTCCCTTTTTATCAAGCCCCATTGCTCAACCATATCGGCATTAGAAAGGAACTTTATAGCTAGTGCAACCTCCAAAAACCCTAAGACTACTTTTACTGAATTTAGCCATCCTCCAGATTGTGGTAGCGCATCTAACAATTTTGGGAAAAGAGCAAATAAGGCAAACGGAAAACCCAATGCTAATCCGAAACCTGTCATCCCTACCGTTAATTTGGTGGCAACCATCTTGAATTCCATTCCTAAAATAGCAACTGTGCTTACATCTCCTCCCAAAGTTCCTGCTAAAAGTGAGCCTAAAATAGGACCAGTACAAGAGAAAGAAACAATTGCTAAAGTTAGCGCCATAAAAAATATACCAATTAATCCTCCAATATTGGAGGAAGAATCTGCTTTATTGCCCCATTTACTTGGCAAGGCTAAATCGTAATATCCGAAAAAGGAAAGTGCAAAAGCAATGAAAATAGCAAAGAAGAAAAGGTTGAGCCAACTATTTGTAGAAATCTGATTTAAAATTTCAGGGTCAATATTTGGCATTATATGAAAAGGAATACTAAGTAGAAAGTAGATAAGCATAATGAAAAAACCATACATAATCGCATTGAACATCCCTTTGCCTTTTTCTCCCTTTGTAAAAAAACTAACCGTGAGGGGAATCATAGGAAAAACACATGGCGTTATAAGGGCAATAAGCCCGCCCAAAAGCCCCAAAATAAAAATGGCCCACAAACTATTTTCTTCTGATTTCTTTTCCCCACAATCGGCAGATGGATTGTTTAATTCTACTAATTCATCTTTATATTTTTGGGTGTTTTCAATTTCTTCTATAGTAATTTCTTCTTCCACTTTCTCCGCTATTATACTCCAGTCTGAATTGATATGAAAGCTAAATGGAACGGGCATAGGGAAAATACATTGGGCCTGATCACAAGACATAAAATTGATTTCTCCCTCTATTATAAAAGGATTCGAATTCAGGGTTTTTATTTTCTGAGAGAAAGTTGCTAACCCTTCAAAGTATTTCAAGTCCATTTCAAAAATGGGGTCAAAAACTTCCATAGGGATTTCTTCTAATGTTTCCCCTAGTTTTTCAAAATTTTCTGATTCCTTGAAAACAAAAGAGGTCGGAATAGGCCCCTCATCTCCATAGAATTGTCCAGTAAATTGAGAATACAAATGCCAATGATCTTCAATGCTTGCTTTAAATTGAAGTTCAACTTCCGATTCAGAAATTTTAGTTTGCGAAAATTCCCAAATTACAGGATCTAAAATCTGAGCATTTGAAAATATGCCTGCAAATAAAAATGCAAGTACAAAAAATATTTTTTTCATTCTTCTATGGGTTTAATTCTTGATTTATAATCCTAGCTAATTCTTCCGATTTTTGGCTCCCAATCAAATAGATTAAGCCATCTTTATCGGTAAGCTCAACCGCATCAACACCTCTTGTGTAAAAACGAATGGTCCCTTTTAGATGCAAATTATAAACGGATCGATTCAAAATATATTTGCTGTACATTACTTTTTTGACTGATTTAATACTACTTAAATCAATCTTTATTTTTCTAGATGTCCATAGTCCATCTAATATGATACTTTTGTTTTGTACTTTGGTTTCAAAGTGTAATACAAACACAAGCAAAACCGAAATTACTAAAATAGCTATTCCTAAAAAGAAGAAAAGTTCGCCCGATTTTTCGTGATTTTCTTTCCAATAATAAGCCACAAAACAAAACAATGCCAATGCTATCCTTCTGGAAAGCGACATTTTATTTAATCCCAAATACTGTTTTTCTTCAAATTTTATTTCTGACATCTTAGTTCTTTTAAAAGTTGTACAATATACGCCTTTTTAGTGTTTTCTAATATTTTGAATCTTTCGTCTAATCTTAACCCAACAATCCACATAATTTCATTGTCAGAGCATAGCACCCAAATTTGTTCCTTTTCAGGAATTGAAATTTTATTGTCAATAAAAAAGTCACTTAATTTCTTTTTCCCTTTCATCCCAAGCGGAAAGAAAAAATCTCCTTTTTCCCACTTTCTTAAAACTAGTGGAAATTTCAATTTATCAAAGTCAAGCATTGCAATATTTACATCATTTTGAATAGCAAGATTTCCGGACAATGAGAACCTTAAATGAATTGGGTAAAAACATTCTTTATCATTTTTGTTAATTTGTATTTCTATTTTTTCATTTTTCCTAATGGGTTGAATAATGATTTTCTTTCTATCGATAATTAAGCGGTGAGTAGCAGAAAAAAATTGCTTTCCGGATTGCTTTTGTAAAGCGATAGAAATATCGTTCACACTGAAAAAACCAAATGGGTTCAAAAGCTCATAAAGATATGTTGGCATGGGATTTAGCTTTTCTAATTCTACAATTGAAATGGTAAAATAACTACCTTCTTGTTTTAGCAATCGCCCTTTTTGTTTATTAATTTGGGTATTGTATATTTCAGAAATACCACTTAAATAATCCATATCCTTTGTTATTGTTTCTTTAATTGAAGGATTAATATCTTCCAGTAAAGGAATGAGATGAAGCCGTATTTTATTTCTAAGATATTTATCGTCTTTATTAGAACTGTCTTCACGATATTCAATTTTATTTTCTTTAAGGAAATCATAAATTTCATCTTTTCTTGCAAACAAAAGAGGTCTAATTATATTCCTTTTTTTCGGATGAATTCCCAACATTCCTTTTATTCCCGTTCCTCTTAGAAGGTTGATAAAAAAAGTTTCAATATCATCATCCTGATTATGAGCCGTAACAATAAAATTGCAATCCAATTTTAATCTCAAGGCTTCAAACCATTTATACCTCAATTCTCTTGCAGCCATCTGAATGGAAAGCTTATTTTGTATTGCAAAATTTTGAGTGTCAAAGTTGCTTGTAACACATTCTACATTTAGCTTCTTAGCCAACTTTTTTACAAAAACTTCATCCGAATCCGATTCCTCTTTTCGTAAACCAAAATTGCAATGTGCCATTATAAAATTGCAATTCAATGCCTTTAAAAGACAGGCTAATGCAACACTGTCTGCGCCACCACTAATAGCAAGTATTAGTTTGTCCTCCCTCTTAAAAAGATGATGTTGTTTTATGTATTTATCTAACTTTTCTTTCATTCTGCATTTACTTTTTCTCCTGATGAAATTTCTAAAATTGTTTTTACTTTTATAAGGCATTCGTCATATTCTTCCTCCGCTACCGACCTACTAGTAATTGCACCTCCTACCATCACCGAAAAATATTTTTTTGTAGCATTATAAAGAATACTCCTTATTACCACATTAAAATCAAAATCGGCATTTGGGCTAATATAGCCAACACTTCCTGAAAACAGCCCTCTTTTTGTGCATTCAAATTTTTCTATTAATTCCATTGCTTTTCTTTTTGGAGCACCTGTCATTGAGCCCATAGGAAAAGCCCCTTTTATGGCATCTATAAAATGATAATTGGACTCTAATTCTGCACTTATTGTACTTATCATTTGATGTACTTGTTCAAAGGAATAAACTCCAAAAAGTTCCTCTACTTTAACACTTGCTTGTCGGGCGTATTTTGACAAATCATTCCTTACCAAATCAGTAATCATTACATTTTCTGATTTGTCTTTTTCGCTTAAAGATAATTCTTTTTTTAACTGAGAATCTTCTTCTTTATTTTTACTTCTTTTTCTTGTTCCTTTTATGGGTTGAGATAGAATTTGCTGATTTTCCTTTCTCAAAAATCTTTCCGGACTAAAGCAGATAAGGTATTTATCATCCAAATGTAAAAAAGACGAAAATGGTGCTTTTGTTTTTTTATTTAATCTAAAAAATAAAGCCTCCGCATTTAGCTCTGTATTTTCAGAAAAAAATTCCTGACAATAATTCATTTCATAAATATCTCCCCTTTTAATATGTGTTTTAATTTTCTTTATTTTCTTTAAATATTCTTCTTTAGTCTCTCTTTTTTTCATTTTCAAGTTTCCATAAAATAACTCATCACATATTTGATTTTTTATTTCATCTATAATAATATCCGTTTCTTTTTTGTTGGAAAAGGTGTCTACATATAATACTTTATTTTTCATGCTGAAAACTATTTCAGGAATGAAAAAAAACAGATTAGGAAAATATAAATTATCCATATTTTCAGATGTTAATGTATCAGTTTCATTTTTTAAATCATAAGAAAAATAACCGAACATCCAGTCTTTATATCTATTGTGAAATACTTTAAGATTCTCAAAAGAATCCTTATTAGAACAGCAAATTTTATGCGCCCCCACTGCAAATAAAAATTCGTATTGAGAATACGCTATCGGCATTTTTTGACTTTGCGGATTTGAATCTAAAAAACAAGAATACTTAAAATTTTTAGCCCAAAAAACCAGCTTTTCAGCAAATTCTTTTTTATCTTTTATGGTATATAAAAATCTATTTCTCACAACACAAAAGTAAAGGTTTTTAGGGATTTATATTGGAAAATTTGGTTCATTAAAAAAAGTAAAAAACTTATTTGAAAAATATTTATAACTTAGCAGCCTAATCAAAAAATAAAAAATCATGGGAAATTTAGAAACACCTATCACATGGGTTTTAGGAATTGCTTTTATTGCATATGTTGGATTGGGCAATTGCTGCACTGATAGCGGCAACCAAGCAGCTTATGGCGGAACAGAAGTAGGTATTAACGCTCCTGCTTTGGAGGTTGAACAGCCAGAAATAGTTGAAGAAGTTACCATAGAGGTTACGATTGAAGATGGTGATACAACTATTGTTATGGAAACTGAAATTACTGCAGAGGAAGAATAAGAATATCCTATACCAAATTTAATAGAACCCAAATCTTTAAGACTGGGGTTTTTATTTTTTCAAACGGCCTTTTACAAAAGCAACTATCAAAAGCAAAGCGGCTACAAATACACTTAAACGCCCAATGTAATCGCCAAACTTATAATAGAAAGTCTCTTCATTATTCAAACTAACAATAGAAGACAAGCAGTCTTTTTCATTCCATTTTGTTATTTGCACAATCTCCCCTTTCGTGTCAATTACCCCAGAGATACCAGTATTTGCAGAACGAATAATTGTTTTCCTTTGTTCGATAGCCCTAAGCCGAGCGTAAGCAAAGTGCTGCCTGTATCCAGCTGTATTTTTCCACCAACCATCATTAGTAATAATGGCTATCAAGTTTGTTTTCCCTTTTTTCAAATCTCCATAAATACTTTCATAACAAATAAGCGGAGTAATAATTTTGTCTTCCATCACAAATTGATGCCCCTTATTTTCACTTCCCAATGAACCACTAACCCCCCCCAAGTCAACTGCCAATGCCGCCAATTTATCAAATACATTGGGGTAAGGCATTTTCTCTACTCCGGGGACCAATTTAGTTTTATGATACACAAGCACCTTACTGCTATCTGGAATAAAAACAGCCGAATTATAGGCATCAAAAAAGATGTTTTCATTGCGAATTTCACGAGCTGTTGCAGTTTTTTGTTCGCTATGAGAAAACATTTTATAAGTAGATGCTCCCACCAAAATATTCAAATTCGGAAACTCTTTTTGCAATTCCCGAAACGCTCTTACACTGTAAGTGGCGTCAATTCTATTTTCCCAAATTTCCTCTAAAAGAGCAGTTTCAGGACCTACTAAAAGTTCCGTTTCTTGGCTAAGTTCTGTTTTTGCTAAAGCAATAAAATCATCTAATTGTTTTTTGTATCCCACATTAAATTTATCAGTATAAGGATCAATATTGGGCTGAACGATTAGTACTGTTAATTGCTCTTCATGTTTTATATCAGGAATAAGATTATAGGAAAATAGTAGTGATAAAATCAATAAGGATAAAGGAAGTAAAGTCGCTTTAAGCGTTTTCTTTTTAGATAATTTAAACAGCAAAATATTCATCAACAATACCAAAAGTGAGCCTCCAAGTATTCCTGTAAATTCGTACCACTGCACCAGATAAGTAGCATTTGCAAAACCATTACCCAGAGTAAGCCAAGGCCATGAAAGCTCCCAATTCAAGTGCAAATATTCAAAAGAAATCCAAACCACTATGAATGCTAAATACCCTAGGTTTTTTTTTGTGTTCCGCTTTATTTTATGAAACAAATAAAAGGCAGTTGCCATTAAAATAGCATTCACTATAAAGGCAGCAATTGCTCCAAATACTGTGGCATGATACACCCAATAAGTGGTAATCGCATTAAAAATGAAAAATGCTAAAAAAGAAAGACAGAAAATTGTTCTTCCCTTTTTGTTTTCATTTGAATTTTGCAGTTCATCTTCTAATACTAAAAGTGGGACAAAAGCAAAAAACAAGATTGGGAAAACCCCAATCTCTGGCCAAGAAAAGGCCAATAACAAACCACTTAGTACTGCTAAAAATAATTTTCTCATATCTTTTACAAATATTATCATATTTTTGCTGAAATGAATGCAATCAAAAGAAATATCCCAAATTTAATTACGCTAGCCAATCTGTTTTTCGGATTGTGTGCGATTCTTTTTGCATTTGAAGGTACTTTAGTTGTATCTGCCACTTTCATTTTTTATGGTGCTTTTTGTGATTTTTTAGATGGTCTGTTAGCTCGTATTCTGAAAGTTGGAAGCGAATTTGGAAAACAACTAGATAGTTTTGCGGATATGATAACTTTTGGGGTAGCTCCAGGGATAATTTTGTTTCAATTATTTTATTTCGGTTATGCTGATGAATTTTTTCTATCTGACATCAAAGATCCGTTACTATTCCCAGCGATAATTGCTTTTTTACTACCCATTTTCTCAGCAATTCGTTTAGCAAGATTTAATATTGATAAAAGACAATGCAATTCTTTCATAGGATTGCCAACCCCGGCAGCAGCTATTTTTGTAGCTGCCTTACCTTTAATTGCTAAATATCAACAATTATCAATGTTTACAGATTTTAGATTTTTAATTGCGACTTCTGTAGTTCTCCCTTTACTTTTAGTTACAAAAATTCCTTTATTTTCATTAAAATTTAGCAAAGGGGAAAGTGTAAGTTCTAAGTTAAATATTTTCAGAATTACTTTAATAATAAGTGCTGTAATATTATTATTCATTTTTCAGTTTGCTGCTATACCATTTATTGTAATTTTGTACCTGATTTTATCACTATTAAATAATATACTATAATTATGAAGTTCAGAGCTGAAATAGATGTAATGCCACATAAATCGTTATTAGATCCACAAGGAAAAGCCGTAAGTGCCAGTATGGGAAATGTTGGTTTGTCTGAAATTAATAATGTTAGAATTGGAAAGCACATCACTTTAGAAATTGAGGCGGAGAACAAAGATACTGCAAAACAAAAAGCAGAACTTGCTTGCACAAAATTGCTTTGCAATCAGATTATGGAATCCTTTGAACTTACAGTAGTAGAGTTGTAAAAATCATTGCTTAAGTTTTACCCTTACTATTTCAATTTTTCTTGCCAAAGCTGCCTCCAAACTATACACAGATAGTTTTTTGTTTCTCGGATTATCACTAACTTTTTTTGATGATTGTGCTTCCCCAATTGGAAGTTCGTAAATAACCAATTGCTCGTTTTTCAGATATTGTGTGATGTTTCCGTTCTGAAACTCTTCCATATAATTAAGTAGGCTCACAATCCTTCTCTTTGATAAATTAATGTTATATTTTGCCTTAAAAAGTGGGCTTGCAAATCCTTTTATTTGTAATTCTATTTTCTGACCCTGGGCTAATGCCGACCTTATTTTTAGAAGGAGTTGATCTAATTTGTTGAAATTTTCTTTTAGTCTAGCATCAAAAAATCTTTGTATTTTTTCTGGAGAGTTATTTTGTTTAATATATTCTTCTTTTAGGTAGAAATAGGAAATGTAGGACTCCTTATAGGTAAGATCTGTTGTGGTTTTTATTGTGCAACAATCTGGCTCATCATTATGAAAATACAAGCTAAGAGGTAAGAATTCATTTATCTTATTAATTATTTTTGGACTGTCTTTTTCATGCTGAGAAAATTCAAAAGAGAAGATATCGTTACAACAACTTTCTTCATCTTCAAAAATAGCTGGCGAGCGATTGGATGAAAAATGACCTTTATCTTCTTGATGAAAATTCAGATACATCTCATCAAAAGTAGAGTTAAGTGGTTGGGGTAATAATTCAGGGTTCTCCCATAAAGCCAAGCTCCCTTTTGAAGTGTAAATATCATAGCCTCCCATTCCTTTTTCTCTGTCTGAACTAAAAAATAAAGCCCCCTTTTCTTGATTATAAAATGGAGTGATTTCGTTTGCATTGGTGTTGATTTTACTTCCCAAATTTATAGGATTCCCAAAATTTCCATTATCATCAATAGCAGAAAGCCAAATGTCCAAACCACCAATACCTCCTTCTCTGTCCGACACAAAATATAGCAGTTGTTTTCCTTGAATAATTGCTATGGTCGGCTGAGTGGAAGTGCTTCCTATTTTATTTATTCTTTCATCTAATTTTTTTGGGTTTGTCCATTTTTGTTTTTTTAATTTTGAGCGATAAATTGCACAATTTTCCCCTTTACAAAAGGTGAAATAAGCCGTCTTATCTTTTGTTATAAAAAGATTTCCGCTTTGCATATAGTCGGAATTGAAAGAATAAAAATAATCGCCTTTACTCCACTGATCTAATTGCAAATTGCTAGAATAAATAGAAGAAATATAGTTGTTATTATCATCCCGAATAGCCGTGAAAAAAGCATGGTCTTTTTCATCTTGAAAAAAATTAAGTTCTGCCCCAACAGAGTTTATAGCATTTACTAAATGCTTTATTACCATACTTTCTTGTGAAAAAGTGATGCACGGAAAAATTAATAATATGATTTGTAAAATTCTCATAAATATTTAGGACAATATTTTTTAATTTCTCCTATTTGTTTTCTTTTTTTCTTATTCCACATATAAATAATAGAAAACTCGAACCCGCCTTTGTTTTGACTTGCCGCAACCAAATCGGAAGTGTTAATGTCATAACTTATAACTGCAGTGATAGAATTATAATTTAGTCCGAAAGCTGGGATTATAGCATCATCCCATCTATAAAATACTTCCGATATAAGTTCTATATTAAAAGCAGGAAAATCATACCGTAATGCTGTTCCTAAAATAAACTCACTGCTTTTCCCTTGTCTACTATAAAAAAAGGAGGGATTCAAAATTATAGTGTTATTTAATCGGTAAAAAGTGAGAAAATAAGAATTGGATTTCTGTTTTAATCTCACATTTTTATCATTAAGCAAAGTTTGTTTTGGACTGTTGATATGATAGGTAGAAAGACCTGTAATAAAAGAAAAATTATTATTTACAATTGAGCTATAGTTTGCTCCAATTCCTACATCAAAAAATACAAATGATGTATTTTTTTGCAACTGCTCGTCTTGCTCAAAAATAAGAGAAGAAAAATCTACTTTTCGTTGTGCAATTCCAAATAGAAATCCTGCCGAAATTTTCCTGTCTCTATCAATCGAAAAAGCCCTATTGATTGCCGCATTAAACTGGGAGGTTGTAAAATTAGCATCTCCAGCCATATCATTTAAAAACTGAAATCCGACAGAGGTTTTTTTCAAAACATCTTTTGCGTCAAAGTTTGCTGCAATACTACTAAATGGTTTGGCTACAGATGCCCATTGTGTTCGTTTTTGAAAAGATGCTTTAAAGTCAACAGATTGATTGCCCACTAGGGCAGGATTTAAACCCATTGTAGAAACTAAAAATTGCGAAAAATGAACATCTTGTGCTTTCAAATTAAAAACAAATACAAAGCAAAATAGATAAATAAAAGTTCTCATCTTATCAATGTAATGTTTCCCTTTTTAAAGAGTCTTTTACCGCCAAAACATTCTAATTCTAAATAAAAATCAAACACTTGGGGGGCTAATAATTCGTTTTGGTAAGTGCCATCCCACTTTGCATTTTTATTATTGGAAGAATATACTTTTTGCCCAAATCGATTAAAAATCTCCAATTTAAAGGAAGTAATTATTCCGTCAGTATCCGTGATTCTGTAAGTGTTATTAGGCCATATATTGTTGGGTGTAAAAGCAGTTGGTATTTTTATCTTTCCCTCATCACAAAAAACATCTAAAATTTGAATAAAAATACTATCGTAAATACTACAACCAAATTCGTTATAAATCTCTACTACAAATAATGAGTCTGTAATTGGAGTTACTACAATTTGCTTTGCAGAATCGCCCCATTCCCAAAGCACATTTTCGTTTGTTTGAATATTTAAAGTTGTGCTTTCTCCTTTGTAAATCGGATTTTTACTAGCCCAAATACTATCTGAAATGGGGTAATTATTCACTGCAATAAAAATGGAATCCTTTAGCTCACATCCATTTTGGTTTT
>CATMIT010000013.1 GCA_950069165.1 uncultured Flavobacteriales bacterium | reverse complement strand
CCATTGGAATAGAACATCCCTATTTTCTCTTCTAAGTCGATATGAGTTCTTAAATTTTTAGACTCAAATGCAATGCCTTCCAAATCATCCGCATGCACTACTAAATCAGCAGTGTCGGCATTAAAAAATACGGTATTATACATAAAGAAATTAGAAGTTACTTCTGCTTTATCTAATTTCATAATTCCATTTCCAGTCAATCCGGTTGGGCGTAATTCTATATCGCCATCCAATGTTACTTGTCCGTTATAAAAACTAAATTCACTTTGTTTTTTGTAAATATTCATTACATCATAATAGGGCTGATAATGTACATAAGTAGTGGTATTTTTTGCTTCTGGAAATTCAATCCCCTCTCTTACAGCTAATAAGTTAAATTGCTGAGTGTGTAAGTTCGTGGAATCAGGGAAAAACAGAATATTATCAGCAACAGAAGTGGAGGTAAGATACTCTAGTTTTCCACTTCCTTTTATCCCTTTATGGCTTAACTGAATCTCATCAAAATATTTTCCTTTTCCACTATAAATTGGGAAACCCTCTAAAGGAGTTTCTCTTTTAAATCCAAGAGAGTAATCTTTTTGCAAGCGCAGAGTATCATCAAAAACAGGGAATATCCCTGCCGATTTAAAAGTCCCTGCAAATCTTAGCCCTTTTCCTGTAAAATTCTCTAAACTATCAATCTCAAAGGGAAGCAAATGAAAGGAAACCCTATCCCTATCATATACTCCATCATAGATGCTTTTTCTATCATAAAAAACATATGAATCTTCATAACTTCTAAAGATTGGATAGCCCGGGAAACTATCTTTTCTCAATCCCGATTTATTGGTAGGATGATCAATTTGCAAATCGCCAGTAACCGCCTCAATTACCGTCTTAATTTTTGTAAGGATTTCATCTCCATACATATCTCTTCTAATTGGTTCGATTGGAACTGAAAGCTGCACAGAATCGATTTTGTTCAAATCAACCCAAAAGCTATCATAATGAAAATAGAAATCTTTTCCAAAAAGGTTAAATCGTCCATTTCCTGCAGCAATTTGACCTGAAAAAATAAAGTCTCTGTTTTGTTTTATAACTATTCTTCCGTTAGTTGGGAACATATATACTTTTTGAGAATCGGAAAGCACAATTTGAGGAACCCCCAAAACATTCAAATCTTTTGTAATTATATTAAGTGCCGAATTGACTTGCATTTTATTAACACCACTTCCAATAATTTGCGATTTAAAACTAATCACATCATAATCTCCTTTTCCTGACTTTGCTTTTAAGTAGTTGTGAAGTTTTGCCAGCACCCTTATTCTCTGTTCACCATAGTCGTAATACACAAATCCTTTATTGGAAAGATTAGTTAAATAATGCTGTATTTGCGAAAGAGTATAGCCAGCATATCTAGCAAAATCTTCCACAAAAAACAACTCCTCCCCTTTATCTTTTATATAATTTTTTATCAAAAATAAAGGATGAATTTTATCCATTCCTTGCAATTGCTGATATTTTGCTTCTAAATAGTTATTTGTCGATTCAAAATACACATCAGAAAGGGAAGTTCCGGGCAATGAACCAAAGAAAATAATATCAGTATCGATATTCCATTCTAAAAGTTCGCAATCCATTGTTAGCTGATGATAGGTATTAATAAGAGGACTTCCAGAAATCCCATTTCGCTTTCTATAAAGCTCTAATTTCCTTTTGGAGTTGGAATAGGTAAATTGCAATGCGGAATGATAAATAGAATCAGCATCAAAAAAAATCTTTACAGCGGCCAATTTGGAGGAAATTTTATTGTCACTAATACTAAAGCGATTGGCATTTGCTATGATTATTGGCTTTCCTTTTCTTTTTAAAATTATTCTTGCCTCAGCATAATCACCACCATCCGCAATAAACTCCTTCCCTTTAAGTATATAGCCACCTTTATAATCTACATCAGGGAAAATTTCGCTAAGTAGCACATTTTTATCCTTAGATTTGAAGTAAGGATAGGACCTTTTTTTATCGTAACCTCCAACATCTATTTTATGTTTTAGCGTTCCAATTATTGGGTTACTAAAAATATACTGGTTATAAAACAAAACAGAATCTGCATTTATATGGTCTTTTTTAAGGTCAATTTTAAAATGAGCTAACTGTGCATAAACAGAATCTTGATGCAAACCTACCTTTTGCCAATCAATTACACCTCCTTGCCCTTCCCATTTATAATTTATTGGCCAATATTTTCCTTTTGTATTGTACACATAAATAGTGCTTCCATTTGCTGAACAACTCAGAGTAAATTCTTTATAAAATGATAAAAATGGATGCCCTAATTCTATTTCAAATGTATAGTCAGTTGAGGGACAATACCAACTTACTGCCCTAGAGTTTCGGAGCATTCCTGAGGATAGAAAATCATTCGTAAAGATAAAATACAACATCAATCTTTTTGTAGTGGATTCTTGCAGAAGATTATCCACTACATCTAACCAATCATTAAATTTTGGTATGGCACTCGGCTGATAAGCAAACTGATTAATGGCTTTTAAAAAATTAGAAAAATGAGGATTTGGTCTAAGCCGTTTTGCAAGCATTGTATTTGCAATTGCAATTATTTGCTTTTTGCTTTTTGTATCAAACTTTTGCGATTGAATATTGTCTTCAAACAGAGAAAAAAACCTTGACAAATCTTTGTTCTTAGCTATATTGATAAACTCATCCATTTCCCTAACAAAGACGGTTATTTCTTCTGAAAATTTTATTATTTTCTTCTTTTTGTCTTGGCTAAAACTACTATTAAAGCAAAGTAAGCAACTTAAAAAAAGGAGTCTATTTCTCATTTTTGTAAGTGTAATAATAACCAGTTTTCTTTTTGGTTTTTTCCATTGAGTTTTAACTTTTGATTTTTACTTACTTCTAAAATCTTACATTCATCATCCCTATAAAATCCACTTAGAATGAATTGATGATTGAAAGAAAATCATCTGCTTTTAAGGATGCACCACCAATTAATCCGCCATCAATATCTTTTTGCGTGAAAAGGTCTTTTGCATTATTTGGATTGCAACTTCCCCCATACAAAATAGAGGTGTTTTCAGCAATTTCATTCCCAAACTTTTCGCTAATAATAGTCCGAATAAATCCGTGCATTTCTTGTGCTTGTTCGCTTGTTGCAGTTACACCTGTTCCGATTGCCCAAATTGGTTCATAAGCAATCACAATATTATTAAAATCAGCAACTGATAAATGGAACAAGCTCTCATTTATTTGTTGTTTTACCCAATCAAAATGAGTGTTTTCTTCTCTTTGATTTAACCTTTCCCCACAGCAAAAAATCACTTTCAAATTATTAGCAAGCGCCATATTTATTTTTTGTACTAAATCAGCATTTGTTTCTTTAAAAAATTCTCTTCTTTCAGAATGACCGATTATCACATAATCGCCATTGGAAGACGCTATCATTTCAGATGAAATTTCCCCAGTAAAAGCACCTTTTCCCTCTTTACTACAATTTTGTGCAGAAACTTTTACACTTTCAAAATCACTACATATTTTTGCTATTTTATACAAATACAAAAAAGAGGGGGCAAACACAACCTCTGTATTTTTGTCTTCTGGAAGTTTGCTTAAAACTGCTGAAACTAATTCCAAACTTTCCTCTCTTTTAAGGTTCATTTTCCAATTTCCTACGACAATATTTTTTCTCATTTTATGTTATTCTTATTCTAGGATCTAATATTCCGTAAATAATATCAACCGCTATATTAACGACAACAAATATAGTAGCAATAAATAAAACAGCTCCCATTACAACTGGCAAATCCAAATTATTAAGCGCATCTACTATTTCTTTTCCAATTCCGTTCCATGCAAAAATATATTCTACAAATACTGCACCAGCAAGCATTGACGCAAACCAACCCGAAACTGCCGTTACCACAGGATTAAGAGCATTGCGTAATCCATGTTTGAAAAGCACTACAAATTTACTCAAACCCTTTGCAATTGCTGTTCGCATATAATCCATTTTCAAAACTTCTAAAAGGGAATTTCTGGTGAGTTGCACAATTACAGAAAGAGGCCTAATACCCAAAGTAATGGCAGGCAAAATCAAGTTTTTCAAATTGATAAACTCCCCTCTTCCGTAATCATCTACCTCATACAAACTACCTGTCATGGATAGCCCAGTTAAATCAGCAAGCAAAAAACCAAAAAACCAAGCAAAAAGAATTGCCGAGAAAAAAGAAGGGACAGACATTCCTAAAACAGATAGGAATAAAGTCAATTTATCAATCCAAGAATTTTTATAAATTGCTGCCAAAACCCCTAATAAAATACCAATCAGTAGTGCAATACTAATAGAAGCCAAAGCCAAAACAAAGGTGTTTGGAAATGTATCAGCAATTATGGAAGATACGGATTTCCCCCTTTTTACAAATGATTCTCTTAAATAAGGATACTTAACAACAATTGCTGATTTTTTAGTTTCAAAAATAGTGGTATAATTGTATTTTCCAGATTCTATAAAATGAAAAGCATCTTTGTTTTTGCTGTGAAAGGAAAGTGGCGACAAATCATTGAGATATAAAAAGTATTGCGCACTAATAGATTTATCAAATCCATATTTGTGTTTTAACACCAAAAGTTGCTCGGAATCTTCTCTTTGGTCAAGCATCAGACGAGCAGGATCTCCAGGTAAAACATTAAATAAAAAGAAAACCAAAGTAAGCACACCCCAAAGCACCAAAATGCTGTATATAATTTTCTTTATTATGAATTTAATCACAATTTATTTTGTGAGTTTTTCTATGGAAGGTAAATCATTAAAATGCCATTTTCCTCTTATTGTTCCTTCTTCAATTTTAACTAGTCCTGGATTGGAACGAACAATTGTTTTCAGAGTTGTTTCATCCGTAAAATGATAGGGAAACATAATGTTGTTTTCATGGCGAAATACATCAATCAGATCATCAGATGAGGCAGAAAGTGCTACAAAAGTAATCCCCTCTTTTTCACAAGCTAAATACAAATCAGTTAGTTTTTTACTTGCTTCTGCATCTGTTTTTCCAATATTATATGCAATAACTATATACGCCTTTTTTACAGATAAAATAGAGTCGGTAATATCCACCCCATCTTTGGAAATGGAAAAATCATGAATGGGCGGCTCATATCCTTTTTCAATGAGTTTTGTTTTTCTATCGATATATTTTGCTCCCTTTATTTTCCATGGTTCTTGTGCGGTTGTAAATTGCTGTGTTTCTCCATCAATTTCATAGTACCAAATATCTTCAAACACATCTTGCTTGGCATCTTCTGGAATCTGCATTCCCTTTGAAATATTTTCTCCAATTGCATAGGGTCTAAAATCTTTGCTCGGTAAATGCGAAAAAGTGTACCACACAAAAGAAGTGCACAAAATCAGTATAAAAATATTGATTGTATTTTCTGCTTTTTTAGTAAAAAATGCCTGTATTTTATTTCGACTCATAAATATTATAAGGATAAAAAATAGCAAAACCATATCTTTGAAAAAGGACTGCCAAGGGGTAATTTTTAAGGCATCCCCAAAACAGCCACAATCTGTTACTTTATTGAAATAGGCAGAAAAGAAAGTAAGAAAGGTGAAAAAGACAATCATCAAGAGCAAACTCCAAGAAACAAATTTTATTCTACTACCAATAAGTAGCATTGTTCCTAGGAGAATTTCAAAAATGCAAATACTTGCAGCTATTAAAAGAGCAAAAGCAGAAAGCCATTCCATTCCAAAAACTTCAAAATACTCTCCTAATTTGTACGAAAATCCTATTGTATCATTAGCTTTAATCAGCCCAGAAATAATGAATAAAATGCCAACTAAAAATCTTGAAATGATAAGTAAAATCCTCATCTTATTTTGTTTTTATTAAAGCAAAAACAGCATAATTTATCATGTCTAAATAATTGGCATCAATCCCTTCTGAAATTAATGTTTCCCCTTTATTGTTTTCAATTTGTTTTACACGCAACAATTTTTGCAAAATAAGATCGGTTAGCGAACTAATACGCATCTTTTTCCATGCTTCTCCATAATCATGATTTTTATCGGACATTAGTTGTTTTGCTTGATTGGAATATTGGCTAAAAAGCCCCATTGCTGTTGAAAATGAGAGATCTTCTGCGTGTTCTGCAACTTCTAGTTCTAATTGTATCAGTCCTATAATGGAGTAATTGATAATTCCGATATATTCATTACTGATGTCTTCTTTTATCTTTTGTGTTCCTTTTTGGTCAATACTTCTTATTCTTTGTGCTTTGATGAAAATCTGGTCGGTGACTGAGCTAATCCTAAGAATTCTCCATGAAGTTCCATAATCTTTTAGTTTTTTAGCGAAAATGTCCTCACATTTTTTTATTATTGACTCGTATTGGGTAATTGTTTGTTCCATAAAATTTTTAATGCTCTTATAAGCCAAAAATACATTTTTTCCAAATGAAAATTTTTAATATAAAAGGTAAAATACTCGATTTATCAACAGCAAAAGTAATGGGAATACTTAACATTACAGATGATTCTTTTTTTGATGGCGGAGTGTACCTGAACAAAAACAAAATGCTGGAAAAATGTGAAAAAATGCTTTTGGAAGGCGCCTCAATCATTGATATTGGAGCGCAATCGTCAAGGCCAAGTGCTAAACCAATTGATTTTGAAGTTGAAAAAGAACGATTACTTACAGCTATCACAAATATAAAACATCATTTCCCTGACATTATTATTTCGGTGGATACTTATAATTCCTCTATTGCAAAAAGCTGCATTAAAAATGGAGCTGATATTATAAACGATATTTCAGCAGGAGAAATGGATAAAGAAATGTTTGAGGTAGTAGCAGAATTGGGCGTTCCCTATATTATGATGCATATGCAAGGCAACCCTGAAATGATGCAAGATAATCCGCAATACAAAAATGTTACCAAAGAAGTTTTGGTTTTTTTAGAAAGAAAAATCAAGCAATTAAAAACAAAAGGATTTGAGCAAATTATTATTGACCCTGGTTTTGGTTTTGGAAAAACTATGGAGCATAATTATGAGCTTTTAAATAATTTAAGGTGTTTTGAAAAACTTGGATTTCCAATTTTAGTTGGCGCATCACGAAAGTCTATGATTTACAATATACTAGATACAACAGCTCAAAAAGCATTGAACGGCACAACAGCCATAAACATGATGGCATTACTAAATGGAGCAAATATTT
Organism: uncultured Flavobacteriales bacterium; assembly: GCA_950069165.1. Taxonomy (GTDB): domain Bacteria; phylum Bacteroidota; class Bacteroidia; order Flavobacteriales; family BACL11; genus DUAL01. The sequence goes on along the minus strand of CATMIT010000013.1, from coordinate 17,261 downwards.
TGAGAGTTCATGATGTAAAAGAGGCAGTGGAATGTATTAAAATTGTTAATTTCGCCAAAAGTTGTAAAAAATGAGTTTTTTGGATTTCATAGAATTTAATTTTATCAGCATTATTGATATTGTATTGGTTGCCGTACTAATGTATCAGTTATACAAACTAGTAAGAGGTACGGTAGCAATCAATATTTTTATTGGGTTAACTTCCATTTATTTACTTTGGAAATTGGTAGATGCAATGCATATGGAGCTATTAAGTGAGATTTTAGGACAATTTATTGGTGTTGGTGTTATTATTTTGGTAATTGTTTTTCAGCAAGAGTTAAGAAAGTTTTTGATTATGATTGGCAGAGCAAAGCTGATAAAAAATAAAGGATTTTTTAAATTTAATATTGGGGAGCAAGAAAATAAATTGGATGTAAACACCCTCAGTAAAGCATGTCAGGATTTATCGAAAAGTAAAACAGGAGCACTACTTGTTATTACTCATACAGATGATTTGGCTTTTTTCTCCGAATCGGGTGTGCAAATTGGAGCCAACATAAGTATAGCACTACTGAAAAGTATTTTTTATAAAAATAGCCCTTTGCATGATGGTGCAGTAATTATTAGAGATAATAAAATAGTTGCTGCTAGATGTGTTTTGCCCGTTACAAACAATACTAATTTTCCTGCCCATTTAGGGATGCGACACAGGGCTGCTGCCGGTATTTCGGAAGATACGGATGCAGTTGTAATTATTGTTTCCGAGCAAAATGGAGAAATCTCATTTGCGAAAGAAGGAAAATTACAAAACCATTGTAGCTATGAAAAATTAGAAAAATTATTAAATTTTGAGGCCGCCAAACTTAGCGCTTAGGAAATCTCATTTTATAATTTACCTCTATCTTTCCTTTTGAAATATCATTTAGTTTTCCTTTTAAAACTCTTTTTCGTAATGTACTGATTTTATCAGTAAATAGAATTCCATCCAAATGATCGTACTCATGTTGAATTACCCTAGCGGTAATTCCATCAAATTTTTTCTGCTGTTTTTGAAAATTTTCGTCCAAAAATTCTATTTCAATTTCATCTTTGCGAGAAATATCTTCTCTAATTTCAGGAATGCTCAAACAACCCTCATTAAATAACCACTTCTGCCCTTCTTCCTTTATCATTTTAGGATTGATAAATACTTGTTTCATGGGCTGAATATCATTCTCTTCATCATCAACAAAAGGAGCAGTATCTATAATAAAAATACGGATTGATTTATTGATTTGTGGAGCAGACAATCCAACACCACTTGCCGCATACATAGTCTCGAACATATCGTCAATAATTTCCGGTAAATCAGGAAAATATTTTGAGATTTCTTTGCATTTCTCTCTGAGAATCGGAGAGCCAAAAGCTACAATAGGAAGAATCATATTTTATAAAATGCTATCAATAATGTCATCCACAGTAATCCCTTCTGCTTCTGCTTTATAATTCCTTATTATTCTGTGTCGGAGAATTGGCTTTGCTACTGCTTTTACATCCTCAATATCTGGTGAGTATTTACCCCTTATTGCAGCAAAGCATTTAGCTCCCAAAAGCATAAACTGGGAAGCTCTAGGGCCAGCTCCCCATGAAATATATTGCTGCACTTTCTCTGATGCCCAATCAGTTTCTGGTCTGGTTTTTGCTGCTAGCCCAACTGCATATTCTATCACATTGTCGCTCACAGGAATTTTCCTAAGAATGTTCTGATGAAATACAATATCTTCTGCATCCATTACTTTATTTAAAGAAGCGGAATAATCGGATGTGGTTTGTTTAACAATCTGGATTTCCTCCTTAAAAGTAGGGTAATCTAAAATCACATTGAACATAAAACGATCCAGTTGCGCTTCCGGCAAAGGATAAGTCCCTTCTTGTTCAATAGGATTTTGGGTTGCCAAAACAAAAAACGGATTATCCAACTCATATTTATTTCCAGCATTAGTAACCGATCGTTCTTGCATTGCCTCCAAAAGTGCGGATTGGGTTTTTGGTGGTGTTCTATTTATTTCATCCGCCAATATAATATTAGCAAATAGTGGCCCTTTAACAAATTTGAAATGCCTGCTTTCATCCAAAATTTCAGCACCCACAATGTCTGAAGGCATCAAATCAGGTGTAAATTGAATTCTGTTGAATTTCAAACCCAAACAATCCGCAATGGTTTGCACCAATAGCGTTTTTGCTAATCCTGGAACGCCCACCAAAAGGCAATGCCCTTTACTGAAAATAGAAATTAAAACCTGCTCAACAACAACATCTTGCCCAACAATAACTTTAGCAATTTCTGCTTTGAACTTATTGAAAGCTATTGCAAAATCATCAATCGATTTTACATCCGAATTTATTATTTTTTCTTCCATACTTTCTGTTTAAAGTGGCCATTTGTGGTCAAAAGTACAATCCTTTAAGCTATCTCCTAATTTAATATAGGTTTTTGCTATTTTTTCTTCTAACCAATCATTTATTGTTTCTTGTTTTTTCTCCGATAGTGCTACATTCCGAATTTTATCGTAATCGTCAATTAAGTTAGCGGTATGCGCACTGGTTTTCTTTCTTAGCTTTACAAGTCGGTAGGCTTTTAAGCCGTCCTCAGTTTGTATAATCATTGGTGCCGATATTTCATTTTCACTCATTTTTTCAATAACAAAATACAATGCAGGATCCAAATCTTTTATTATAAACATGCTTGAGCCGGAATTAGGATTTATGAGTAACCCCTCATTGTTTTTACTTTCATCATCCGAAAAATCCAATGCCGCTTTTTCAAAAGTTAATTTTCCATCAGCAATCTGCTTGGCAATATCCTCAATTTCCGATTTTAGCTCCATAAGTTGAGTGGAAGAAACTTTTGGTTTTAAAAGAATATGTCGCACATTTATCTGCTCTCCCCTTCTTTCTATCAGTTGAATGATATGATAACCAAATTCACTTTTAATAATATCAGAAAGTTCATCTCCTTTTAGCTTATAAGCTGCCGCTTCAAATGCTGGAACCAAATCGCCCCTCCCTACAAAACCTAATTCTCCTCCATTTTTTGCAGAACCAGGATCGTCAGAATAAAGGGTAGCTAATACCTTAAAATCTTCTCCTTTTATTATCCTCTCTTTAAAAGTTTCTAATTTATTTTTTATCCTTTCTTTTTCCTCAATTGAAATTTCTGGTTTTAAAACTATTTGGGAAATTTCAACTTCTGCCTCAACCGTTGGAAGGCTGTCTTTTGCTAAATTGTTAAAATAGGTTTTTACTTCTGAAGGAGTAACTTTCACTCCAGCAGTAATACCTCCTTGCATTCTTTGTGAAAGTAATTGATCGTTTATTAAATCTCGAAATTCTGATTTTATTTCAATAATAGATTTTCCATAAAACTCTTCTAATTTTTCTTTGCTTCCCACTTGTCCTACAAAATAACGGATTCTTTTTTCCAATTCACTCTCAATTTCTTGTTCCGATATTTCCAAGCTATCAATTTTTGCTTGGTTTAAAAGCAGTTTCTGATACAATAAATCTTCAATAATCCTGCATTTTATCTCGCCCCTATTTGTATACCCTTGCGCTAAATATTGTTGGTATTGGGTCTCAATATCAGAGGTGAGAATAATTTCATTTCCAATTATTGCTTCTACGCCATCAATCACTTTTTGGCAGTAGATTTTACTGCTAAAAAGTAAAAGTGCTATAAGGATATATTTTTTCATTGATGTATTTTAATTTTATTTGTTGAAATTGCTTTCTGATATAACTTATCTTCTAAATCTTTCAAAAACAACAATTTATTTCTATTTAAAATTATTTCTCTAATTTTTTCTTGCACCAAACTTAACGGACTTCTGCTGCCTTTTATTTGATATCCATGAATAAAGAAAAAATATTTGCTACTATCAGCAGTATAGCTGTAATATTTATTACTACTTAAATAATAGGTTGAATTCTTCACTTCCATTGGCAACTTGTCGGCAAACTTAGAAAAATAAACCCATTTGGATTCATCTAGATGATAATCGGTTGCAAATTGTCGGCAATATTCTAGCAAATCTTCTTTGTCTTCCTCTTTGTTTGAACGAAATAGCTTGTGTAATAAATCTAATTTAGGAGCATCAAAAGCTATTTTTACATACCTTCCTTTAAAGATGTTTTCTTCTAGTTCCAACTCATCCACATTCTCATCATAATAATTTTGAATCTCCACTTTATTAACAGTAGTATCAAAATTTTGCTTTATCAACTCTTGCTGATAAGCATAAATAAGCAATGAACTCCTATAATCATCAATTCTATCCTCCACATCCTTAAGGGCATCCGTCAAATTCATTTCGGCTTGTGCCACTAAAAGTTGTTTTTTAATCCAACTATCAATATAACCTTGTACAAAAGCGGCACTATCGGTTTTATCCTCAGGAATTGAATTGATAATTTCAGAGAAATACAAATCTTTATCGTACAAACTAACTAACAGCTTTTCATCAGAGGACAAGCCATTACAAGTCACAAAAAATAATGGAACACAAAAAAGGAAAAGATAGTGTTTCGCTTTCAAAACCAGTTGCTTATTGAATTATAGAATGGAGAACATGAGTATTAACCCTTACTTCATACTTCTCTTTTAACCGCCCTAACCATTGCTTTTCTAAGAAATCCTGATAATCAGAAATAACTTTACCTTTTGTTTCTGACAAATCTTTTTGCTGTGACAGAATGAGTTCTAAAACATCAACAATTATTATGGAGCCATCTTTCCCTTTTATATTGTTGCTAATCCCAATTTTCCATCCAGCTTGAGTTACATTATCATTCTCCTGTTTTGAATATTTTTTACCTGTAATTTGAAGGTTAAGTGGTGAGCTATAATTTACTTTTTTTAGCACATCTTCATCAGTCAAATAAGGCATTCTGTGTCGTTTTTTTATTTGCCTTAAAGTTTTTTTGGCAACTGTTTCATCAATACAAGTATATATTTTTGCTTCCGCTCTTTCGCCCCACATATAATTTTCTTTGTTATTGTCAAAGAATGTTTGTAAACCTAAAGTATCCTCTATAGCTTTTGTCCAAACTTTGTCATCCATTAAATCAAAAAGCAGGATGCCATCCGTATATTCTTGAAGCAAAGATTTAAATTCAGGATATTTTTCTTCTAATCTGCCATTTTCATAATCAAGGCAAGTTTTACTTACAAAGGCTTGATACAAATCATTAAAATAAGATTGATAGTTGTTTTTTACAACCGCTTGGTTTGCCAGAATAAATGCTACAAAATCTGCTTGTGTATAATAATTTTTATCCAATATAAACAGATTTCTTTTAAGTGAGTTTGCTTTTTCGGAAACCCATTTTCCCTCAGACAAACTCTCATCAATGTATTTTGAAATTTCGTTTAATCTGCTGCTGTATTGCTTAAAATTATACTCTTTTTTAATTTTGCTAATTAGTGCCTTATCTCGCAAAGCATTTCTGGAATCTTGATTGACTTTCTTTTTTAAATTATTTTTTACATCCTCAAAAGCAGGAATAGGTTTTTTTTCTAAAAGCTTGACTATATGCCAACCGAAAGGAGTTTTAAAAACAGTACTAGTCTCATCAATGGTTTGTAATAAAAAGGCGGCATTCTCAAATTCCTTTACCATCTTACCAACACCAAACTTAGGGATACTTCCTCCCTTTACAGCTGTGGCTCTATCCTCTGAAAACTGTTTGGCTAAGTCGCTAAAATCCTCTCCATTTTTTATCTTTGCGGCAATCTCTTCAATTTTAGTTTTACCAATACTAATGGCTTCTTCTGAGGCGTATTTTGCTAATTTGAACATGATATGTGCTACTTTTACTTCCCCATTTGCTTTTCTTTTATCATTTACTTTTATCAGATGATAACCATACTTTGTTCTAACTGGCTTAGATATTTTCCCTATTTCTGTATTATATGCCGCATTCTCGAAAGGATAAACCATCATAAAAACAGTAAAATAGCCCAAACTTCCTCCATTATTTATAGCCGATTTATCGTCTGAAAATGATTTAGCAGCTTTTTCAAAATCTAATCCTTTAAGGATTTTATTTCGCACATCCATTGCTTTTTTATATGCTTTTAGTGTATCGGCAGGTGTTGCTTTTTCAGCAACTGTAAATAAAATATGGCTTGCATTGACATCCGTTTGCATTCGATCGTATGCTTCTTTTATTAATTTTTCATCAAATTGATTGTCACTCAAATATGGTTTTGCCAATTGATTTCTGTACATGGCAAGTTCATTTACAAAAGCAGAAATAGTATCGTATTTTAACTCTTTTGCTTCTTTTACCTTAAGCCGAAAATTGATATATAATTGCATATAGTCATCCAAATACTCCTTTGTAATGGTAGAATCATTATGATTATTTTTCAAGAATATTGCATTAAACTCATCAAGAGTGATGTTGTCTTCACCTACACTTAAAATTACTTCATTATTCTGTGCAAAAGACAAAGAACAAAAAAGACTAATACAAAATACTAACACATTTTTTTTCATGCTTATTTTATTTTTAAATTTATTTTCGGCTATAATTTGGAGCTTCCCTTGTAATGATTACATCATGTGGATGGCTTTCCGTAACCCCTGCAGCTGTAATTTTTATGAATCTTGCTTTTGCTAAATCTGTTATGTTTTTAGCACCACAATAACCCATTCCAGCCCTTAATCCTCCAATCATTTGATGTATTACTTCCGATAAAGTGCCTTTGTAAGCTACTCTGCCAACAATTCCTTCCGGCACTAATTTCTTAGGGTCGTTCTCAGTGGTTTGGAAATACCTATCCTTTGAGCCATCTTCCATGGCATCAACCGAACCCATCCCACGAAAAGTTTTGAATTTTCTTCCTTCAAAAATAATGGTTTCCCCAGGGGCTTCTTCCACTCCTGCAATTAATGAACCTAACATTACTGTACTCGATCCTGCAACAAGTGCTTTTACAATATCTCCAGAATACCTTATTCCTCCATCAGCAATTACGGGGATATTATTCTTTTTTGCTACTTCATTCACATCCAAAAGAGCTGAAAGTTGAGGAACACCAATTCCTGCAATAATTCTAGTAGTGCAGATAGAGCCAGGACCAATTCCTACCTTTATCGCATCTGCACCTGCATCAATTAAAGCTTTTGCTGCTTTTGCAGTAGCAATATTGCCAACCACAACATCCAGTTTTGGATAATCCAATTTTATTTTCTTTAACAAATCAATCACTCCTTTTGAATGACCATGAGCTGTATCGATAATAATAGCATCTACAGATACTTTTACTAATGCCGCCACCCTTTCAAAAACATCCTTTGTTACCCCAACACCAGCAACAACTCTTAACCTTCCATATTCATCCTTACAAGCATTTGGGCGCATCCTGTTTTTAATAATGTCCTTAAAAGTAATAAGCCCAACAAGTTCGTTCTTCTTATTTACTACTGGCAACTTCTCAATTTTGTTTTCCTGAAGAATTTTTTCTGCATTTTCTAAATCAGAAATTTCAGTTGTAATGATATTATCAGTAGTCATTATTTTCCTTATAGGCAAACTTAAATCTTTTTCAAATCTTAAATCTCTATTGGTTACTATACCAACCAATTCATTTTTCTTATTTATAATTGGAATTCCTCCAATTTTAAATTCTTGCATGATATTCATGGCATCCCCAACTTTTGCCTCTACCGATAAAGTTATGGGATCTAAAATCATACCACTTTCCGATCGTTTTACTTTTCTTACTTCATTTGCCTGATTTTCAATACCCATGTTTTTATGCAAAACACCTATACCACCTTCTTGGGCGATTGCAATTGCCATGTCCGCCTCAGTAACGGTATCCATGGCGGCAGAAACAATAGGAATGTTTAATTTTATATTCTTGGTGAAATGAGTAGTTATATCTACACTACTTGGTAAAACCTCAGAATAATCAGGAACAACCAATACATCATCATAAGTTAAACCCTCTGATATAAATTTGTCCTTCTGTTGTTTCATATTCTGTTTTTAAAAATTGTTTGCAAAAATAGTTAAAAATCTGATTTATGAATATAAAAAAAGCCTCAAAATTGAGGCTCTATATATTATGAGATATTTATTATCTAATTAAGCTAACAATATCTGTTTTTTCTGTTAATACGCCAATACCATTTATGTACTGAACATGGTACACATAGCTCCCATTCTGAACAGGATTACCTAAATAAGTACCGTCCCATCCTTTTCTCGGATCATTTGTTTGAAAAATTTCGTGTCCAAATTTATTATAAATTGCAAAAGAATAGCCTTCTTCAGAAACAAAAAATGGTATAGGAAGGAATATATTATTCTCTGGAGGACCTTGATCGTCTGGAGTAAAGGCGTTTGGCACTAATAGAATAGGAGTTTGTGAAATACATGATATATTAGAATTACTTGTTACATTTTTAAAACCATATAAATTTGTTGAGCCCTCCTCCGCTTTAACATAATAACAGAATCTACCATTTCCATCTCCATATTCTACAACATCATCAATAAAAGTATAAACAGAATCACCTCCAATAAATTTTTCTAATTCAGTTGGTAGAAAATTATTTTCAAGATTAACAGAACGATACAGGTAATAAAATTCTACTTTACCTAACCATCCATCATAAGCATTAAATATAATAGAATTGGTTAAATCTCTATTGACTACAGTTTCTAGTAAAATAGTTTGTCCATAACTAGTATCAGATAAAGTTGATACACTACCGGCTGACAATATTTCTCCACATGTATCAACAGGAAATACATGATAATTATAATAATGTGAGGAAACATCAACATTATAGTCTGTATAATTTATGCTAGATGTTCCATTAAATGGAACATCAGCAATCCATCCAAAACTATTTTTGTCTCTTTCGGATCTATAAATTGAATAATAATCAATTACAGCAATACTATCTATATGGCAACTTAAATCGATTGCATTTAAACTTTGATTTATGGTTACTTTCTTAATATAATTAAATTGTGGTTTGGTGGGTAAATCAGCATTTATACTTACAATATTAGAATAGGAAGCAATAGTTGAATCGGAATTGTAAGCCACCACCACTACATCATATACCGAACCAGAAGCGATATTAGGTAAGGTATAATTATTTGAGCCAATAGTAAATCTTTCTTCTGTTGTATTATATCCTCCATCAGCTGTATTTTCTGTAATCAACACTTTATAATGGCTTAAATTTCCTACCATATTGTTATAGTCGTTCCAATCAAAATAAATACTGTATTCACATACATCCAAAATAGAAGATAGATAGATGGAATTGTGGATTAAACTAGTACCACTTGCATTATAACAACTATCCAATGCGCGAATCCTGAAAGTTTCAATCATACCAGTTGCATTTGAAGTATTATAAGTATAAGTATTACTCAAAGAACCAAAAACAGAATCAATTGTAATCCAAGCTCCAAATTCATCTTGAACATAAATAGCAAAAACATGCACATCTAAAGAAGTGCTGGTCCAACTGATTACTGATTGACCTGCTGTTACCGTTACCACTTCAATTACAGGATTGTTTGGGCTGATTGTATCTTGCAGGTTTGCCCCATCAATAGATGAAATAGAAAAACAGCCACTAGAATCCTCAAGTGTCACATAAAATTCTTGATAAGCGCCACAAGTCTGGGCGGGAAATTGGAAATTAGTGTTTAGAGTTGAACTAGTATTAGTCCAACCACTACTCCCAGTAGCAGTATAAACTGTATAATCTGGAAGTGAAGTAATCAAAAGTGGATTATGTGGTTTGTTCCAAACCAAATCACCAATTGTTGAAGATGCAATAGCTGTAACATCAAGCTTTATCGTTTGTAAAGTATCAGAAGGGTCAGAAATTCCGGCACAATCCGATTCTGATGTTATATAATAATAAACAGAAGCGGCATCTGCTCCTGCACCGCTATGCATATAGGTTTGTATAGGATAGTTCAAATCAGCCAAAAATGTAAAAGGACCATTTTGATTTGCAGAAGAATAAATATGGTAAATAGTAGAAGTAGTAGCAGTTGCCAAATGTTCCCAACTTAAAGTAACGTCTCCACTAGCATCAACTGAAACACACCTAATATCAGGTGGTTGATCCGTAGGAGCTGCTAAAACCTCAATAGAAATAGTAGCAATAGTAATAGCTGGTGCCGGACAAAAATCATCATACACTTTAATAAGGAAAGTATAAAGATTAGAAAAGGTATTACATCCTACATTGGAAGCGATATGACTACAATTGGTTTGCCATTCAAAAACACCACTAACAGTGGTTGGTGCTGAGAAAGGCGGAACAATTCCTGCCCCATTATTAAAGGTTGCACAAGGCGGATTCAAACAAGAAGTGGTAGTAATGTAATCAGAAGCAAACTGACCACCAGAAACTTCCAATGTTAAATCCTGTGGGGAGCCATTAGCATAAATATCATTATCAGTTCCTGTAATATTAAAGGTTACAAGATCGCCTGCATACACAGTTGTGTTATATTGAGTCCCTCCATTAAAAGGAGGATTCACTACTGGCTTGTTATTTTGGCCAGCACCAGCCATATTTGGACAAGCAATAAGAATTACTTGTATTTCCCTAAATACTTCTGCTACTAACTGCCCACATTTATATGCGCTTACCTTTATACAGGTTACAAAGTTCCCTGATGTTACTGAATTATAAGAAATCTCCCCTGTTGTAGGGTCTAATGTTGGATTTCCTGGTATTTGACTATTAATTGTATAAGGAGCCAAAAATGGAATAATACTTGGTGCCCCTGGAGCATATCCTTGATCGATAGGGTCGCCCCAAGAATAAACTATTTCGTCTAGCTCAGGGTCAGAGGCATTATGGGAATATGAAAAAGGATAGCCAGTACAAATAATTGTTTTTGGCTGCTCATTAAACTGAGGAGAAGAATCAAAACAAGGGGATGTATTTTCTGGAGTTGCATTTGGAGGAATAGTATAAGGATACATTATAGCCCTAAGGGTAAAACCATAACTGTCAGGATTAATAATATTCACAATAGCTGCATTCCTACAGCAACTACCCCACCAAAAATGCCATCCAGTAGCTGGTGGTATCCCAGGTAAATTCACGGGTTGCGACTGGTATATCCATTCCTCTACAGACCCTTGCTGAGGGTTTAAACAATCCATTTGCGGATTTCCACTATTGGTAGGATCACATGCTGGGGATATGTCTGTATTAGAAATCCAGTCTAACTGTATGGAAGTAATGATAGGATGATTTGTGGTTAAGTTTATAGGCAAATTACTTAAATTCACCCCATTACAATCTCTATACACCTTCATGGTAAAAATATACATCCCTTGTGTAGATCCTGATTTAACACATTCCCAAGTTATTTCCCCACCCATTAAATGGGAAGCCTTGATTTGCGTAAAAGATAGTGTAAATAATAACAGAAGAAAAACTACTTTTTTCATTTTTTTTGATTTAACGGTTACAAATTTAGCAATAATTATGTTCCCTACAAGAGTAATGTATAAAAAACTTATTCACCCAACACCTTAATAAACGCTAAAAATTAGATAAGGTTTCCTAAATAAAATTAGTAATTCAGTGATTAAAAATCAAAATTATTTAGATTGTTTTTAACCCTTTTAAAGCCCTCAGTCAATTCTTCCATTATTTCTTGCACCGATTTTATCTCATTTATTTGTGCAGATACTTGCCCAATTTCTAATTCCCCTTCAATCAAATCGCCCTCAAAAATTCCTTTTTTTGCCCTACCTCTTCCAAGCAATATTTTCAACTCTTCTGGAGTTGCTCCTTTTTTATAAGCATCAAATATTTTGGTATAAAAAGGGTTCTTCAAAAGCCGAACGGGAGCCAATTCTTTTAGGGTAAGAATGGTGTCATTTTCTACTGCATCAACAATTGCTTTTTTGAAATTAATATGGGCAGAACTCTCTTTGGATGCTGCAAACCTGCTTCCAATTTGTACCCCCTCTGCCCCCAATGCAAAAGCAGCTAATATAGCCTCTCCACTTCCAATTCCGCCAGCTGCAATTATTGGAATATTAATTTCTTTTTTTACAAGTGGAATCAAGCATATTGTTGTTATTTCATCTTTTCCGTTATGTCCTCCCGCTTCAAATCCTTCTACTACAATAGCATCCATTCCTGCATTTACCGCTTTTTCGGCAAAACGCAAATTAGGCACTACATGTACTACTTTTATGCCTTTTTCTTTTAAAACAGAGGTGTATTTGGCAGGATTTCCAGCTGAAGTGAAAACAATTTTCACCTCTTGCTTTATAATAACATCAATGTGCTCTTCAATTTTTGGATAAAGAAGTGCCATATTTACACCGAAAGGTTTATCTGTGGCTTTTTTACATTTTGTGATATGCTCATCCAATACATCTGGATACATTGATGCTGAGCCAATTAGCCCTAATCCTCCGGAATTACTTACAGCTGATGCCAACCCCCAACCACTACACCAAAGCATCCCACCTTGAATGATTGGATATTTTATTCCAAAAAGTTCTTTTACTCTATTCATAAATATTTACATTTGTTGCGTTACGAAAATAGAAATAAAAGCGAATAAAGAAATGAAAAAAGACCAAGAAATTTTTGATTTAATACAGCAGGAACACCAGAGGCAAAAAAATGGGATTGAATTAATTGCCTCCGAAAACTTTGTAAGTGAGCAGGTGATGATGGCAATGGGCTCATGCCTTACCAACAAATATGCGGAAGGATATCCAAGGAAAAGATATTATGGTGGCTGTGAAGTGGTGGATAAAGTAGAGCAGTTGGCCATTGACAGAGCAAAAGAATTATTTGGTGTGGAGTATGTAAATGTGCAGCCACATTCTGGTTCTCAGGCAAATGCTGCTGTAATGCTCGCTTGCCTTAATCCAGGAGATAAAATAATGGGTTTTAACCTCTCGCATGGAGGGCATTTAACCCACGGCTCCCCAGTTAATTTTTCAGGTAAATTATATAGCACCTCTTTTTATAGTGTGGAAGAGGAAAGTGGCAAAGTAGATTACGAAAAATTAGAACAAGTAGCATTAGAGGAAAAACCAAAACTAATTATTTGTGGTGCATCTGCCTATTCACAGGATTGGAATTATAAAAGGTTTAGAGAAATTGCAGATAAAGTTGATGCATTACTTATGGCGGATATTGCACATCCTGCCGGGTTAATAGCTGCAAAATTATTGAACAACCCAGCACCTCATTGCCACATACTTACCACAACTACGCATAAAACCCTCAGAGGACCAAGAGGAGGAATGATTATGATGGGAAAAGATTTTGAAAATCCCTGGGGGATAACTACTCCAAAAGGGAAAGTCAGAATGATGTCAGCAATACTAAATTCAGCTGTTTTTCCTGGCTCACAAGGCGGACCGCTAGAGCATGTGATTGCAGCAAAGGCAATTGCTTTTGGAGAAGCTTTAAATCCATCATTTACCGACTATGGCAAGCAAGTAATAAAAAATGCACAATTGATGGCGCAATGCTTTATCGACAAAGGATATAAAGTAATTTCAGGAGGAACCCAGAACCATTGTATGCTAATTGATTTGAGAAGTAAAAATGTAACGGGAAAAGATGCTGAAAATGCATTGGTAAAAGCCGATATCACCCTCAACAAAAACATGGTTCCTTTTGATACACAATCGCCTTTTATCACATCCGGCATACGAATTGGCACACCAGCTATTACTTCAAGGGGAATAAAAGAGGATACTATTGCACAAATTGTTGATTTGATTGATGATGTAATCATGGATTTTGAGAACGAAACAACTATTAATTCCGTAAAACAGAAAGTAAATAATTTGATGAAAGAATATCCGATATTTGCTTATTAATTCACAAAGTTTAATGGTAAAAAAGATTGACATAGAAAAAGAAAATAGGGAAATCCTAAACAAGTACAGGGCTTTGTTACGGGCTTGTAAGGATAAAACGAACACTAAGGACAAAAAAGATATCCGCAAGGCATTCAACTTAGCAATGGAGGCCCATAAAGGAGTTCGTAGAAAATCGGGAGAGCCATTTATTTACCATCCAATGGCGGTGGCACACATTGCTGCAAAGGAAATTGGTTTAGGAACCACATCCATTGTTTGTGCTCTTATGCATGATGTGGTGGAAGACACGGATTATACCCTGGAAGATATCGATCGTATTTTTGGAAGTAAAGTAGCAAGGATTATTGATGGGCTTACCAAAATTGAGGATATGTTTGACAAAAATCTTTCCTTGCAGCAAGAAAATTTTAGAAAGATGTTATTCACTCTTTCGGATGACGTAAGAGTGATACTGATAAAATTGGCTGATCGATTACATAATATGCGCACATTGGGTGCAATGACAAAACCTAAACAGCTAAAAATTGCATCCGAAACACTTTATCTTTATGCCCCTCTTGCCCACCGATTAGGGCTTTATTCCATTAAAACAGAACTAGAAGATTTAGGATTAAAATTTACAAAATCTGAAGTTTATAAAGCCATCTCCTTAAACTTAAATAAAACTAAAAAAGAAAGAACAAAATACATCAATAAGTTTACCCAGCCCATTAAGGAAACTTTAAAAGAAGAAAAAATAAAGTGCAGTATAAAGGGTCGACCAAAGTCCATTTTTTCTATTCGCAACAAAATGAAACAGCAACATTTAAAGTTTGATGAAGTTTTCGATTTGTTTGCCATCCGTATTATAATTGACTCCAAGCCGGAAAAAGAGAAAGCCGATTGTTGGAAAGTTTATTCAGTAGTTTCAGATCATTATAAACCAAACCCTGACCGATTGAGAGACTGGATATCAACCCCAAAAGCCAATGGCTATGAATCCTTACATACTACCGTAATGGGACATGATGGAAAATGGGTGGAAGTACAGATAAGAAGCCAAAGAATGGATGAGATTGCCGAGCAAGGATATGCTGCACATTGGAAATATAAGAATAATGATGCAAATGCAAAGGATAGTAGTTTAGATGGTTGGATCAACAAAATAAGGGATTTATTGGAAAATCCAGAATCGAATGCAGTTGATTTTATTGACGATTTTAAACTCAATCTTTTCTCTGGTGAAATTTATGTTTTCACCCCTGCTGGCGATTTAAAAACATTACCTAAGAGTGCTACCGCACTTGATTTTGCATTTGAGATTCATACAGAAGTAGGCAGAACTTGTTTGGGCGTGAAAGTAAATGGAAAATTGGTACCACTAAGTCATGTACTAAAAAGTGGCGATCAAGTAGAGGTAATTACTTCCAAAAAACAAACTCCTAAAAAAGGTTGGTTACAATTTGTAGTTACCGCAAGAGCAAAATCTAAAATAAAAACTTCCCTTAAAGAAGACAAAAAGTTGATTGGAAAAGAAGGAAGAGAAAAGTTAGAAAGAAAACTAAAACAGCTGAAAATAAAATTGGATGAAAAAGTAGAAACAGAATTGGTTAGATATTTCCAAATTGGTGATAGCTTAGAACTGTTTTATAGAATTGGAACAAGAGTTATAAGTAATAATGAGTTAAAAGATTTTGCAAAATCTAGAACTATTGGCTGGTATACTTCCATTAAAAATAAGATAAGAAGGAGCCCGAAATCAAAAACAATACAGCAAGAAGATAAAATTATTGTTTTCGGAGAAAATGATGAAGTTTTTAATTATATATTATCCAAATGTTGCAATCCAATTCCTGGAGATGAAATATTTGGTTTTACTACTGTGGAAGAAGGTCTAAAAGTACACCGAGCAACTTGCCCTAATGCCATTGAGATGCGTTCCAACTATGATTACCGCCTCCTTATTGCAAGGTGGGTAAGTAAGGATAGCATAGACTTTACTGCCTACCTTACCCTCAAGGGAATTGATAGAATTGGACTGATGAATAATGTTACAAAAGTGATTTCATCCCAAATGAATGTGAATATAAAAGCGGTAAATATAAAAAGTAATGATGGGCTGTTTGAGGGCAAAATTACTTTGAAGATTCACAATGTTAATTTTCTTAATTCTTTAATAAAAAAATTGAAGAAAATTGATGGGTTGCAGACTATTGAAAGAAGTTATAAACTTGACTAATTTTTTAATGCAAAGCGTTATAAATTTATTATTTTTGGAACTTTAATTTTGAAAATGCCAAAAGAAAAAACCATAGATGTTGTTTCTCAGATATTCACTGAATATTTGATGGAAAACAAGCACAGAAAAACCCCTGAACGATACGCTATCCTAAATGAAATTTACGCTCATGAAGGTCATTTTGATATTGAATCCATGTACATTCAAATGAAAAATAAAAATTATAGGGTAAGTCGGGCCACTCTGTATAATACAGTTGATTTATTGATAGCTTCCCGTTTAATCAGGAAGCATCAATTTGGAAAATCGCAAGCACAATACGAAAAATCCTTTCATAACAAACAGCACGATCATTTGGTGTGCAATTTTTGCCCTAATGTTTTGGAATTTTGTGACCCAAGAATTCAGGAGATAAAGAATTTTATTGAAGAAAATTTACATTTTAAAATAAGCCGACACGCACTTAACTTTTATGGCATTTGCCAGAAGTGTCAGGAAAAACAAAAAAACAAAAAATAATTATGGCAGTAGATGTTCTGTTGGGACTACAATGGGGAGATGAAGGAAAAGGAAAAATTGTAGATGTCCTCACTACAAATTATGATATTATCGCACGCTTTCAAGGAGGTCCAAATGCAGGACACACCCTAGAATTTGATGGAATAAAACATGTATTACACACTATCCCTTCAGGTATTTTTCATAAAGGAGCAATAAACATTATTGGAAATGGAGTAGTGATTGACCCCATTATTTTTGAAAACGAAATAAAGGAGATTGATAAATTGGATGTAGAAATGTCTGAGCTTTTGATATCGAAAAAAGCACACCTAATTTTGCCAACCCATAAGCTTTTGGATGCTGCAAGCGAGAAGGCAAAAGGAAAAAATAAAATTGGCTCTACTCTTAAAGGAATAGGACCGACTTATATGGATAAAACTGGAAGAAACGGACTTAGAGTTGGCGATATTTCGGCAAGCAATTTTAAAGAAAGATACGAAAAGCTAAAACGCAAGCACATCCAAATTCTTAACTTTTACGATTTTGAATATGATTTAAGCAAGCTAGAATCAAAATGGTTTGCATCTTTGGATACAATCAGAAAATTTGAGCATATTGAGAGTGAACACTATTTGCATAATGCCATAA
>CATMIT010000012.1 GCA_950069165.1 uncultured Flavobacteriales bacterium | reverse complement strand
GTATGTACACTATCACATCCTGATACATTAGTGAAAGTCTGATCATATGATCCAGATACAGTAATTATTTCCCCATTCCAGTCAGTACTATCACAAGCAAATACAGTTGAAGTTCCAGTGTTTGGATTTCCAATAGTAGCTATAAAAACTGAATCTTTTAAGATACAGCCATTTTGGTTTTGCACCTGAACAAAAAGCCAAATGGAAGAATCAGGGAAAAACCAAACAGAGGAAGAATCGATACTATAATTTAGATTGCTATTTGGGCTCCAAAAAAAGTTTATTAGCGGGACTAAAGGCAATAAATTATTTGCTTGTACAAAAGCTGAATCGCCAATGCAAATTTCAAAATTTCCGCTAAGGGAAATGTCAATGTTTTTGGTTTTTAGCTCTACGCTATCTATTGCCTGGCAAATTCCATCCGTTACTTTTACGAAATATTGCATGGGGATAGTGCTAAACAAAAAGCTATCCAAACTGAGTGTGTCGGTAAATAAATTATTGCTTGACCACAAAAAGGAAGTTGCTAAACCTTCAGCATTTGCACTCAGTAAAATAGGATTATTACAAAAAGTAGTGTCATTTCCTGCATCTACAATTATGGTGTTTACCTCCACCAACTGAAAAACAGTATCGGTGCAAAATCCATTTGAAATGAGTAATTGATATGCAATAGTGGAATCCGTAATTACATATGGATTGGAAACCGTGATGCTACTAAGGCCGTATGCTGGAAACCAAAAATAAGAAATCGTAGGGTCATTTACCGGCAGTAAGCCAATTTGAACTTGCTCATTTTTACAAATTTCTATTTTCTGAATTGTGTTGGAAGAATTGGAGAGTATGTAAATTTGCTTTGTTACGGTATCGCTAACATTACATGAAGTTGGGTCATTTGTGATGAGTGTAACATCATATATCCCATTTTGGCTATACGAATGTGTTGGATTTTCTTGTGTAGAATTATTCCCATCTCCAAAAAACCATTGATAAGTTGTATTACTCGCCCCAGTGCTCAAATTCTGAAAAGCAACAGTTGTATCACAACCCACCCAAGGAGCAGAAAAATCGGCAATAGTCATAAGGAAATCAAAATCAAATTTGAAAACTGCACTATTACATTGAGAACTAGCAGTACTATTATTTGTATTAGATACTGCTCCAGCAGTTGTAGGAAAATCAGAAAACCCTCCACAACCAGCACAAACACATTGGTAAACAATTCCTTTTTTATCAAAACGACTTGTGCCGCCATCCACATGTTCTGTAGCTTGATTGCCTCCAAAATAAGTAGCATAAATTAAAGTGTCCATATTATCATCTAGTACCATTAGGTAAAAATCGTTTCCATCAGTTGTACTCTGGAAAGCATTGGGAGTAGTTTGCAAATTAAAAGTGGTCCCAGCATTTCCTATTCCAATGTCGGAGCCCCATCCAGAGATGTAAATTTTATTACAGACGTCCACCAAAAAAGCAGTAGGAGAAATATTTGGTTTTCCAGTATTAGCTCCCACAACTGTCGATTGCAAAAGTGCATCCAGATTTGGGCTTAGCTTGCTAATAAATTCTCCACCACCTGGCACATTATAGTTTGCTTGATAAATAAGTGTATTTCCTGTCGCTTTGGTCTGCCCGAACAAATATACATTTTGAGCTCCATCCAATTCTACAAAATAGGATTGATCGTACTCATCAGAACCAAAATAAGTAGAGCTAATAATTTGTGTTCCATCTTTAGAAATGTAGGTAACGAACCCGTCCGCTTTTAAAGAATCTAAATAATTGGGATGTAAAGCGTTTGTGCTTGTCGGAAAATCATCAGAAGTTGTCCCGCCCGTTACATAGATATTGTCGTCATCATCCAATGCCAAGGAATAAATCGCATCCATTCCTCTTCCTCCTAAAAATGTACTCCAAATAATACTGCTAAGCTGATTATCCATTTTGATAATTACGCCCTCTTGCAAAGAATCTAAAGTGGGCTGAAACACATTTCCAACAATGGGAAAATCGGAAGAACGAGAACAAGTTGCGATATAAATGTTGTTATTTTTATCGATATCTATTTCTCCACGCACCTCATCCGCATAATTAAATTTTAGTTTATTTGCGATATTGAGTCCATCATTTTCAGTTCCGCCAACATAAGTAGATGCCAAAAGGTTGCCACCATTTCCGCTAAGGCGAGAAACAATCAAATCGCAACCGTCAGGATAAGAAATACCTATTCCGGAGGGGAGAAAAGAAGGCCCACCATTAAAATTAGTTTGATAGGCATTAGTAGTTGTTGGATAATCATCTGAGCCAGTTGTTCCAAAAAGAAACAGTTCATTTACCGAATTTACAATCATGCTGTGTGGTAATTCATCTTTTGTACCCCCCAAATAAGTAGAGTAAATGGCAATGCTACCGCTTGTATCGTATTTTGTAATGGCGATATCTGTTCCTATACTTCCTGTCCCGCCAGCAAAATTAATTTGATAAGCCCCTAAGATGGTAGGATAACCAACCCCAAAAGCTGTGCTTCCAGCATACAGAAACCCAAAATTATCATAAGTGGCAGTATAGCCAAAATTGTTTGCAACACTTCCAGAATAAGTAGAAAAAACCAGAGTTGGGTCAATAATTAAATCCTGATTTTTATTGTATCCATTTGGTAACTCAAAACTTAGTATTTTACCTTTTAATTTGTAATTGCAAACAATTTCTTTTTTCTCTCCATTAATCATTTGATAGGCAATTGGTTTTTGTTCAGTTATTGTATTTACAGAAGTTTGCACGTATAAATTTCCGTTTTTTACAAAAATATTATCTACTTCCTCATAGCTTAACTTTACTTTTTTCGGGTTGGAATTTGCTTTTACAATCATATCATATTTCAAATTTCCGTTTTGGGAATACATCTTTAAATCTATACCGTCATAAATATTTTTTTGTGTGAGCGATTTGTAATGATGTACCTTTTCTGCCCAATAATTTTTATTATTCCCTAAATAATAGTTTTCGAAAAATAGGCTTTTCTCTTCTAAAAAGCTCTCCATATTTTCATTGGTATTTTTGAAAATCACCTTAAAAGCATGGGCTTTGATTCTTTTATCAGTAGTTCTGTGGTTATGAATATCTGCAAGTTTCTGTTGGTCGTAAAAATTGTATGTGAATGTTCCTTTTTCAATAAATAATGCTCCGCCAGGTAGATTTACTTTTGCAATTACTTTTTTGGGTAGTTGTCCTTTGTTTTTAATAAAAGGATTTTCAAATTCATTTGCATAAATAAAATTGACTAATAGAAAAAATAAAAGTGTTATTAGCTTTTGTGATATGCTATTGATTTGCAGCATTTTGCATTAAATTATAGGCTCAATAAGAAATTGAATTAAACTATCTTTTACCAATTTAAAAGGCTGTTTACTTTTCTCTTTCATGGGTTCAGATGGAGGTAATTTTTCTTTATATGGGTCTACTTGTCGGCCATTTTTCCAGAACCGATAACAAACATGCGGGCCAGTAGCCAATCCTGTGCTGCCAACATATCCTATTATATCTCCCTGTTTTACATGCACTCCTTTTCTTATCCCTGATTTTATTTTTGACATGTGCAGATATTGAGTGGTGTAAGTATTATTGTGCCTGATTTTTACAAAGTTTCCGTTATTGCGCGTATAAGATGCTACAACTATGCTGCCATTTGCTGTAGTTAAAATTGGTGTTCCTTTTGGGGCAGCATAATCTGTTCCTAGGTGTGGCTTTACCCTTCCTGTTACAGGATGCCTCCTGCGTTTACTGTATTTTGAACTAATTCGACTAAAATTAAGTGGGGCACGCAAAAATGCTTTTCTTAATGTTTTGCTTTCTTCATCAAAATAATCACCAAAATTTTCTCCATCTTCTCTAAAATAAAAGGCGTAAAAATCTTCCCCTTGATGTGTGAATTTTGCAGTCCAAATTCTTCCTATTCCTACAAACTCATCCTCTACAAATCTTTCTTCATAATACACCATGAATTTATCTCCTTTCTGAATTCTGAAAAAATCAATTGTCCATGCGTAAATATTAGAAAGTTCCATTACTAGTGCAGGGCTCATATTATTATCCATTATGGCATTCCATAATGATGAAGTGATTTCTCCTGATGCGGTTCGCATCCTAATGAGAGTTTCTTTTTCCCCTCTGTAAACTTTTATCCCATCCCTTAAATCAAAAACTATATAGCTCGTTGCCGATTCTTCATAGATAAAACATTTTGCAATTGCGCTGGAATCTTTTGTGCAAAAAACAGTAAATGGCTGCCCTGCTTTTACTCTTTTTACATCAAAAATTCCCTTAGATGCTTTTACAATTTTGTCAATATTCACATGGTCAATATGATTACGATATAGTATTTCTCCTAAAACTTGTCCTGGTTTTATTATTCCTCTTATTAGCTGAAAAGAATCAGTAAAAATGCCGTATTCTATTGTTGGTTCAAAAGTTTTTGTAATATTTACACTGTCTCCATTTGCCTTGTTGCATTTAGTAAAATTTAGTGCTATTAGCAGCAGGAGTAATCCTAAAAATAAAATGCTATATATCCCTGTTTTCATAGTCGCAATTTACTGAAAATAAAAATTGTTATTCTTATTTAATTATTCAGTTATTGACAATGGACTTTTCAAACCTTTAAAGGAGGATAGTTCTGCTTTTATTACCCCAACAATAATTTTGGTTTCTGCTTTTATCATTAATTTATTTTCATCATCTGAAATCCATATTCTCATTCCTATTGCGTCCTTGAAAACTCTACCCTCTTGCAGTAGAGGAGTGAAAACCAAACAGTTTATTTTACCCCATTTTGTTTTGATTACCTCATTTTTTACATACTTTATTTGCATGGGGTAAATTTCCTCATCCATAAAAATATTAAGCTTTAAAATGGAATCTTCTTTTACATTTTGAAGATTTAAAAGTGCTCTTGTAAAATAATATCCCGACAACATATCTTGTGTTTTCTTTGGGATTTTATAAATAGAATCTTCAGCCAAAACTTCTTTGTTTTTGGCGTTAAACAGATAGTTTTGTTTGATAATATAGCCTCCCTCATTCACATCTCTAATAAAATGAACAGGGGATAAGGAAGTGGAATTTACATAAGAAATATACTTGTCCTGCACCTTAAAAAATAAGCTGAAAAATGAATTCGTTTGGCCAATCCCTTCAAGATGAAAGCACTCCCTATTATTATGTTTTTCAATATTCTTGACTATAAGTGTTCCATGGCCAGCAGTAATGGGGCCATAATGAATTCGGTAAGTACAACTTTCTCCTACTTTAAAAGGAAGATTATTTTGGGAAAAAATAAATAGGGGACAAAGAATCAAAAAAAATAAAACCCTTTTTATTGTCATATTTACATTACTATATTGATAATTCGCTTAGGCACTACAATTATCTTTTTAGGCGATTTTCCTTCTAAATAATGAGCTGTTTTTTCATGTTTCATTACCTCAACCTCCACTTGTTCTTTTGTCATTTCGGCAGGTAAAGTAATTTTAAATCGCATTTTCCCGTTAAACGAAACCGGATAATTCACCTCATTCTCCACCAAATAACTTGCGTTAAACTTTGGGAAATTAGCAGTCGTAACTGAAGTTTCATTTCCTAATTTTTGCCAAATTTCTTCAGCAATATGCGGAGCGTATGAAGAAAGTAAAATTGTAAAATCCGAAATAATTTCTGTGCAATTGCATTTTTGATCCGTAAGTTCATTTATACAAATCATAAAAGTACTTACTACCGTATTGAAGGAGTGCCTTTCTATTTCTTCCTCTACTTTTTTGATGGTTTTGTGCAATGTTTTGTAGTTATCTTTTAATGGAACCTCTTTTGAAACTGAGAAATTATTGTTCTCATCATGTACCAATCTCCAAAACTTCCTTAAAAAATTTTGCACTCCATTTATTCCCTTAACATCCCAAGGCTTGAACTGCTCCAATGGTCCTAAAAACATTTCATACAGGCGCAAAGTATCTGCTCCAAAATCCTCTACCAATTTATCAGGCTTTTGCACATTATATTTGGATTTTGACATTTTCTCTATCTCATGTCCGCACAGATATTTCCCCTCATCACTTAAAATAAAATCAGCATTTTTGTATTCTACTCTCCAATTTTTGAACTCTTCAACATCCAATACATCATTGTCTACAAAGTTGATATCCACATGCAAGCGTGTGGTTTTATGCTCTTTTCTCTTGTCAAAACTTACAAAAGTATTTGTGTCTTTTATTCTGTAAACAAAGCTTGATCTGCCTAAAATCATACCTTGGTTGATCATTTTTTTGAAAGGCTCGTCAAAGGAGATAAGTCCTTTATCATACAGAAATTTAGTCCAAAAACGAGAATACAATAAATGCCCTACCGCATGTTCAGCTCCTCCAATATACAAATCCACCTGCCCCCAATAATCTGACTTTTCTTTTGCACAGAATTCCTTATCATTATTTGGGTCCATATATCTTAAAAAATACCAAGAACTCCCTGCCCAACCTGGCATAATATTGGTTTCCATTCTATCTCCTTCAAACACATTCCAGTCCTCTTTTTTGGCTCTTGCTAAAGGGGGTTCACCAGTTGAAGTTGGTAAATATTTATCTACAGCAGGAAGTGTTACATGTTTATCGTCTTCCAAAAGATAAGCAGTTTCCCCCCTATAATAGACAGGAAATGGTTCTCCCCAATATCTTTGTCTGCTGAAAATAGCATCTCTTAATCGGTAGTTTATTTTTGCTTGACCAAATCCTCCTTCTTCAATTTTCTGTATTGCCAAATTTATAGCCTTTTTTGCAGAAAGTCCATTTAAAAAATCTGAATTAGCTATGTTTAGGGTTGCGTCCTCATTTGCTCCTTCACTAATATCTACTCCCTCAAAAACATTGATGATTTCCAATCCAAAATAAGTAGCAAAATCCCAATCTCTTTGGTCGCCACAAGGCACAGCCATTACCGCTCCTGTCCCGTAAGAAGCTAACACATAATCTCCAACCCAAATAGCAACTTTATCTCCAGTAAAGGGATGAATAGCAAAAGCCCCTGTGAACACCCCGCTCACATTTTTATCTGCCTGTCTTTCTCTCTCCGATTTTAGTTTTGCCGTATTTACATACTTTTCTACCGCATCTTTTTTCTGAACAGTTGTAATTTTATTTATCAATTCATGTTCTGGCGCTAATACCATAAAATTCACTCCAAAAATGGTATCGGGACGAGTAGTGAAAACCTCTATTTTATCTTCAGAATTTTCTAAAGCAAACCTTACAGAAGCTCCATTTGACTTTCCAATCCAATTTTTTTGAATTTCCTTTATTGAATCCGACCAATCTATAGTATCTAATCCTGAAATTAATCGATCCGCAAAAGCGGTAATTCTTAAGGACCACTGCTTCATTAATTTTTGTTCAACAGGAAATCCTCCTCTTTCTGAAAGACCATCTTTGACCTCATCATTAGCAAGTACCGTCCCTAATCCTTCACACCAATTCACCCAAGTATCTGATAAAAATGCCAAACGATAATTGAGTAGCATTTTTTCTTTTTCTGCTTCAGAAAAATTTGTCCAATCTTCTGCAGTAAATGGCGGAGTATTATCATCACAAACTGCCTTAGAATTTATATTCCCTTTTTTTTTAAAGTAATTTATCAAATCCGTAATTGGCATGGCTTTATCCTCTATATTACAATAGCAGGAATTGAACAATTGCTTAAAAATCCATTGTGTCCATTTGTAATATTTCGGGTCAGAAGTTTGAATTTCTCTACTCCAATCGTACGAAAATCCTAATTGATCTAGCTGTTTTCTATATCTATCCGTATTTTCTTTTGTTGCAATTGCAGGATGAATTCCTGTTGTGATTGCATATTGCTCAGTTGGCAAACCAAAAGAATCATATCCCATTGGATGCAATACATTAAACCCTTTTAATTTTTTATAGCGAGAATAAACATCTGATGCAATATAGCCTAGTGGATGACCTACATGTAAACCTGCTCCTGAAGGATAAGGAAACATATCCAATACATAGTATTTTTTCTTTTGTGAATCTTCTGTGACTTTATAAGTTTCGTTTTCTCTCCAATACTTTTGCCATTTTTTTTCTATCTCAGAAAAATTATATTCCATTAATTTATTTTAAGTTATTGCAAAGTTAAAGAAATACTGAATGTATTTTTTTATTTTTGGCAATTGATATGAATAATTTAAATCTATGTTACTGAAAGGAAAATTAAAATCTTCTTCTATGTCGATTGTTATAAGCATGTCCTTAGTGCTTTTTGTTCTAGGGATTTTGGGGTTTTTACTTATTAATGCCAACCGGCTTTCCAATCATGTAAAACAAAATATTGGATTTTCGGTAATGATAAAAGAGGGAGTAAAAAATGTTGATATTATGCAATTACAAAAATGGATTGATTCAAAACCATATTCCTTAGAGACGGATTGGGTAAGTAAAGAGGATGCGGCAAAAGAATTACAAGAGCAGTTGGGAGAGGATTTTATTGCATTTTTAGGATATAATCCACTATTGGAGTCTATTGATATAAAGCTAAAATCCTCTTATGCCAACCCCGATAGTTTGCTTATTCTACAGCAGCAGCTCATAAAAAATGATTTGATTCATGAAGTTTTTTATCAGAAGGATTTGGTAGAAAAAATAAATGAAAATGTACGCAAAATGAGTGTTTTTCTGCTTTCGTTTTGCATATTGCTTTTTATAATTTCCTTTACACTTATCAATAATACCATTCGCCTGACTGTATATTCTAAACGGTTTTTAATCCGCACCATGAAACTAGTTGGCGCAACCAATAAATTTATAAAAGGACCGTTTTTATCGGACAGCATTTATAATGGTATTTATAGTTCGCTATTAGCAATTTGTATGTTAGTTGCTGTCTTTCAGCTTTTACAGAGCGATATGCCCAGTTTTTTAAACATTCAGAATTTTAAAAGTATCGGTATTATTTTTGCTTGTATATTTGTAGTTGGAATTTTATTTACTTGGCTATCTACTTTTTTTGCTCTCAGGAAATACTTGCGGATTAAAGAAAGTGAAATTTATTTATAAATTATGAATCAAAAAAATAATCTTGACTTTGCATTTACAAAAAAGAACTATCTTCTTCTGCTAGTAGGAGTTGTTCTTATTTGTGCTGGACTTTTGCTGATGATTGGTGGTGGCTCGGATGATCCGACTGTTTTTAGTGATAAAATTTTTGACTCTCAAAGATTAACTCTTGCCCCAATTCTGATAGCCCTAGGTTTTATTGTTGAAATTTTTGCAATAATGCACAAACCAAAAGGGGAGTAAAAGATGGAGATTATCAGGGCTATAATTCTTGGAATTATTCAAGGATTAACTGAATTTTTACCTGTAAGTAGTAGTGGGCATTTGGAAATCACAAAATGTATTTTTCCTTCTGATGTATTGGCCAAAGAAAGCATGTTGATGACAGTGGTTTTACATTTTGCTACTGCTATATCTACAATTATTGTTTTCAGGAAAGATATTGTTGAAATATTTACTGGACTTATTCAATTTCAAAATAATGACAGCTTTTGGTTTTCTGTAAAGATTATTCTTTCCATGATTCCTGCCGTTTTTGTTGGTTTATTTTTTGAAAGTGAAATTGAAGCACTATTTGGTGGGCAATTGATATTGGTTGGGAGCATGTTACTTATCACTGCACTTCTTCTTTTTTTAGCTGACAAAGCAAAACATGCAGAAAAAAAAGTCAGTATAAAAGATGCAATACTAATTGGCATCTCGCAAGCCATAGCTATTTTGCCAGGGATTTCTCGTTCAGGAGCCACTATTTCTACTGCAGTTCTTTTAGGGATTGATAAAGAAAAGTCGGCACGATTTTCTTTTTTAATGGTAGTCCCTTTAATATTTGGAAAGATGGCAAAAGATATTTTTTCTGGGAAAATAAGTTATGAAAGTAGTTCTTTTTTACCTCTTACTATTGGTTTTGTTTTTGCTTTCATTACAGGTATTATTGCTTGCAAATGGATGATTAAATTAGTAAAAAATAGTCAATTAAAATATTTTGCTTATTACTGTTTTGCTGTAGGAATTCTTGTCATTCTTCTTTTTGCATATAACCAATTCCCTTGTCAGCACTAAGCCCAAGCCAAATAAATAAGGAAACAGATTTTGTAGCTGGTGCTTTGTTGCTTATCAATAAACCATTAGAATGGACCTCTTTTGATGTGGTAAAAAAAGTCAGAAATATGATAAAGAAAAAGTTCCAACTACAAAAGATAAAAGTAGGACATGCCGGAACGCTAGATCCACTAGCTACTGGGCTACTTATTGTTTGCACAGGAAAATTTACCAAAAGAATTGATGAAATTCAAGGACAAGAAAAAACCTATACTGGCAATCTTATTTTGGGAGGCGCAACGCCTAGTTATGATTTGGAAACTGAAGTAAATCAAACTTTTGAAACTTCCCATATTACAAAAGAATCATTAGAAGAAGCGGCTAAACAATTTGTTGGGAAAATAAATCAAATTCCTCCCATTTTTTCAGCTTTAAAAAAAGATGGAGAACGCTTATACAAACTAGCTCGAAAAAATAAAGAAATAAAATTAGAAAGCCGAAAAGTAACTATTCACAGCTTTAAAATTATAGATATAAATATGCCAATAGTTAGCTTCAAAATAGCGTGTGGTAAGGGTACTTATATCCGCTCCATTGCAAATGATTTTGGTAGGGCCTTAAATAGTGGTGCTCACTTATCTAAATTATGTAGAACAGAAATTGGAGAATACAACTTAAAAGATGCTTTTTCTCTTAATGAAGTAGAAGATAAAATCAAACTGCTATAACCCTTGACTTCTGCCTTTGAATGTAGTATATTCGCGCCTTAAAAATCAATCCTCAAGCTATGAAATCACAAATAATGAAATACAAGCTTTCGCACTTTGTTTTTAACTTACCAAAAGAGCGAAAAGCAACAACTCCGGCAAAAAATAGAGACGAATCAAAATTGATGGTTCTTCACCGAGAAAGCGGGGAAATTAAGCATAAAAAATTCAAAGATATTATAGATTATTTTGATGAAGGAGATGTGATAATTTTGAACAACACCAAAGTTTTTCCTGCCCGACTTTTCGGAAATAAAGAAAAAACAGGAGCAAGAATTGAAGTATTTCTGCTAAGAGAATTAAATAAAGAAAGTCGGCTTTTTGATGTATTGGTGGATCCCGCAAGAAAAATAAGAATCGGCAATAAGCTCTATTTTGGAGAAGAGGATGAGCTGATTGCGGAAGTAATTGACAATACAACATCAAGAGGAAGAACCCTGCGTTTTTTGTTTGATGGCTCTTATGATGAGTTTAAAGAAACATTAACCAGACTAGGGCAAACACCCCTGCCTAAATATATAAATAGAGAGCCAACAGAGGAAGATGATGAAAGGTACCAAACCATTTATGCAAAGCATAGTGGAGCAATTGCAGCACCTTCTGCTGGTTTGCATTTTAGCCGAGAACTAATGAAACGACTGGAAATAAAAGGGATAAATTTTGCTGAGGTTACCCTTCATGTTGGTCTAGGTACTTTTAGGGAAGTGGAAGTAGAAGATCTTTCAAAACATAAAATGGATTCGGAAGAAATAAATATAACACAAGCTGCCGCAAATGTTATTAATACAGGGCTTGATAATAATAAAAGAATTTGTGCAGTGGGGACTACTTCTGTTAGAACAGTTGAAAGCTCTGTTACTACTCAAAATAGAATGGTCCCTTTTGATGGTTGGACCAATAAATTTATTTTTCCTCCATACGATTTCAGGATTCCGACTTGTATGCTAACTAATTTTCATTTACCAAAATCTACTTTGATGATGCAAATCAGTGCTTTTGCCGGACATGATTTTACAATGAAAGCATATAAAGAAGCTGTAAAGAAGAAATATAACTTTTACACTTATGGGGATGCCATGTTAATTTTATAAGATGAAAAGAGTTGCTTTAATAGTAGCTGGTGGAAAAGGGGAGCGCATGAATACGAAAACCCCAAAACAGTTTTTATTACTGAATAGTTTACCCATTTTAATGCACACCTTAAATGCTTTTTCACATTTAGATAAAATTATTTTAGTGCTTCCACAAACTCAAATTGAAAATTGGAAAGCACTTTGTAAACAATATAATTTCTCTCTAAAACACAGTACAGTTGCAGGTGGAATAAATCGTTTTGGATCTGTAAAAAATGGTTTGAAAAAAGTGGATGATAATAGTATTGTTGCTATTCATGATGGGGTGCGACCACTTGTTTCCGAACATCTAATTGACGAACTAATTTCTGCAACGAAAAAGGGAATTGGAGTTGTGCCGGTTGTATCGATAAAAGATTCTCTGCGAAAAGTATATGGGAATAGTAGCAAATCGGTAAGTAGAAGTAATTTGTATAAAGTGCAAACGCCACAATGCTTTTTTGCTAGCACCATTAAGGATGCCTACAAACAAAATTTTTCACTCTTTTTTACAGATGATGCCTCTGTTTTGGAAAGTAATGGAGGAAAAATAAACACTATTATAGGAGAAGAAAAAAACCTAAAAATTACTACTGAAGAGGATTTGAGGGTTGCTGAATTATTACGCTAAAACCTTAACAAAACTCCCCTCAATAATCTTCATGCCTTCCAAATGTTGAATTAAATTCACCCCAGGAATTTTTCCTTTTTCAAAGCTGCCTAATTTTTCAAAACCAAGGGCTTCTGCTCCATTTTTAGATGCTATTTTAAGCAGTATATTCATATCAAAATTAGAATTTTCTTGCACAACTAAAAGCTCTTCCAAAATAGAAAGGGAATTATTAGAAGCCAAACTATCCGTTCCAACACAAAGTTTATCAGTATCAAAAATGGAATAGTATGGCAAAGCCTTTTCAATATACAAATTTGCTTTTGGGCAAGTACAGTAATAGTGTTCAGTTAAATCTTCTTTTTTAGCAAAGGTATTATGCACTAAAAGTATTTTTTTGTTTTCTAATTCTTGCAAAATATCAATTGATTTTTTTCTTGTTTGCCAAATTTCTTCACTTGCATTTACATCCTTTAGCCAATCAAAAAAAGCACCCTCCTTATTTTCAAAAAGCTGATTTTCCTCTTTTGTTTCTTGCATATGAATGGTGAGTAATTCATCTTTTTCATCAAAATGATTTACAATTTCTTGTGCCAATTTTGGCGGCACTGAAAAAGGAGCGTGCGGCACAATGCTTGCTTTTTTTCCAATTGCTCTAAATTGATTTCTTATTTGTAAAGCATTCTTTATTGTGTCTCTAATTTTATCCTCATGCACCTGAAAAGTTTCAATAAAATTGTAGTAAGTTAAATTACTTTTCTGCTTTTGTAAAAGCGTATCAGTTGTATTGCAAATATCTCCAACTCCAACTATTCCATTAGCAATCATTTGCTGTTCTGCTTTCTCAATTGCATACTGAATATCTTCTTTTTCAAACTCATTTCTTTGCTGAATAGCTCCTATAAAATCCAAAAAGCCTTTCCCTTTTTCCGCAACTCCTTGTAAATGGCTCAGTTCCAAATGACAATGTGCATTTACAAATCCTGGACACAAAATCCCCTCAAAAACCTCCAATTGTTCTGGCGGAACTTCTGCTCTATTTTCAAGAATTGCGATAACTTCCCCCTTATCAGAAATTTGCAATACCCTTTCTTTTATTGGGGCAATGTGCAATGGATATAAATAATCGGCCGTTAAAAATCGCATAGCACAAAAGTAAGGAATCTGAATTACTATCTTTGCAAACCAAATGAAAGAAAAAATAGACATACGAAATATTAGTGTAGAAGACTTGCGTGCATTTTGTGCCGAGCATAAATTACCCAAATTTAGAGCAGGGCAAATTGAGGAGTGGTTGTGGAAAAAACGCGCTACTTCTTTTGATGAAATGACTTCTTTATCCAAAGATATGCGTAATTTGTTTGGGGAGCATTTTTGCATTAATCCTGTAAAAATTCACAAGGGAGAAAGAAGTATAGATGGCACTATCAAATACAGCTTACAGCTACACGATAAATTATTTGTTGAGGGGGTTTTAATTCCTTCCAAAAAGAGAATAACTGCTTGCATTTCTTCACAAGTTGGTTGCAGTTTAGATTGTGCATTTTGTGCTACTGGGACATTAAAATTAGAAAGAAATTTAACTGCTGCCGAAATATATGACCAAGTTTTCATCCTAAATGAAGAGTCCGTTTCTAACTTTGGCAAATCACTGTCTAATATTGTGTATATGGGGATGGGTGAGCCACTCTTGAACTACAACAATATGTTGGAGAGTATCCGCCTTATCACCACTGAAAAAGGAATGGGAATGTCGCCAAAAAGGATTACTGTTTCTACCGCAGGAATTGCTAAAATGATAATGAAACTAGCAGATGATAAGGTAAGGTTTAACTTGGCTATTTCCCTTCATAGTTCAAATGATAAAACAAGGAGCAATCTTATGAGTTTAAATGATTCCGTTCCTTTGCAAGAACTTAGAGATGCCATTCGATATTTTTATGATGAGACTAATAGCAGAATTACCTATGAATATATACTCTTTAAAGGAATTAATGATAATGTGAATGACGCAAAGGGTTTGGCTAATTTTTGCAAAGTAAGCCCTTGTAAAATTAACTTAATTGAATACAATACAGTGGATGATTTCCCTTATGAAAAATCGACTAATAAAGTCACTGAAAACTTTATATCTTATCTAGAAGAAAAGAACTTGATTGTAAATTTAAGAAAAAGCAAAGGCAAAGATATTAATGCCGCTTGTGGGCAATTAGTAAACAAACTCCAATAACTTTTTAACAAGCGAATTTTTTCAGAAGATTAGCACGAACTTCTTTGTATATTCGCTTTCAATCTATTTGGTAATTTGAGTACGATAAACGAAATAAAATCTCCTATCAAACAAGAGATGCTTCTTTTTGAAAAAAAGTTTAAGGCATCCCTTAATAGCAAAGTTCCTTTGCTCGATAAAATAATGCATTACATCATCAAGCGAAAAGGAAAGCAGATGCGTCCAATGTTTGTTTTTCTGTCAGCCAAACTTTGTGGAAAAGTAACAGAAAGCACCTATATCTCGGCATCCTTAATTGAGCTTTTGCATACGGCAACCCTGGTGCATGATGATGTAGTAGATGAAGCTAATTTCAGAAGGGGTTTTTTCTCTATCAATGCGCTTTGGAAAAATAAAATTGCTGTTTTAGTAGGTGATTTTTTATTATCAAAGGGTCTGCTTTTAGCAGTAGAAAATAATGAATTTGAACTGTTAAAAATAATGAGTAATGCAGTAAAAGACATGAGTGAAGGGGAGCTTTTACAAATTGAAAAAGCAAGAAAATTAGATATTGAAGAATCCGTTTATTTTGAAATTATAAGGCAAAAAACAGCCACCTTAATTGCGGCTTGTTGTGCTTGCGGAGCAAGCTCTGCTACCAAAGATATAGCAACTATAAAAAAGCTACATCTTTTTGGAGAAATGGCAGGAATTGCTTTTCAAATAAAAGATGATTTGTTTGATTATTCGCATAATCCGATTATTGGCAAGCCAACCGGTATTGACATAAGAGAACAAAAAATGACTCTACCCTTGATTTACACTTTAAGCATAAGTGATAAACCGCAGAAAAAGATGATAATTAATACCATAAAAAACCACAATAAGGATACGGATAAAGTAGCAGGCATAATTGAATTAATAAAAAGTAGTGGTGGCTTGAATTATGCTACTAAAAAAATGAATGAATACCACCAAAATGCACTAAATATTTTGGAGGAATTTGAAGATGGAGAAGCAAAAAAGGCACTAAAACAAATGATTGATTTTGTAATACATAGAAAACAATGATTCCGAAAGAAACTATTGATAAAATATTTGAAGCGGCTCGAATTGAGGAAGTGGTAAGTGGCTTTGTACAACTTAAAAAAAGAGGCGCTAATTTTATTGGACATTGCCCTTTTCATGATGAAAAAACACCTTCCTTTACGGTATCGGCCTCCAAAGGGATTTACAAATGTTTTGGATGTGGAAAGGGAGGGAATTCTGTAAGTTTTGTGATGGAACATGAACATTTTTCTTATCCTGAGGCTTTAAAATATTTGGCGGAAAAATATAGCATTGAAGTGGTGGAAAAAGAGTTAACTCCTGAGCAAAACATAAGAGCAAACGACAGGGATAGTTTGTATGTAATTAGCTCCTTTGCCAATAAATTTTTCCAACAGCAGCTATGGGGAAGGGAGGAAGGAAAAATCGTAGGATTAAGCTATTATAAAGAAAGAGGATTTACGGAAGAAACCATCAAGAAATTTCAGTTAGGGTATAGCCCAAAACAAAAAGATGCCCTCAGCAAAGAGGCTATAAAATCCTCATTTCAGCAAAAATATTTGGAAGATTCTGGTTTGTCAATTATTAAAAATAAATCTGCTTTGGATAGATTCAGAGAAAGAATGATGTTTCCTATTCATAGTTTTTCTGGTAGGGTTTTAGGCTTTGGTGGTCGCACTTTACAAAAAAATAATAAAGCAAAATATGTCAATTCGCCTGAGAGTTTGATATACCTTAAAAGTAAAATTTTATACGGTATTTACTTTGCTAAACAACACATCAGTAAACAAAACAACTGCTTTATTGTGGAGGGATATACGGATGTAATTTCCCTTCATCAAGCAGGGGTTGAAAATGTAGTTTCCTCATCAGGCACCTCCCTTACATCCGAGCAAATAAAATTGATCAACCGTTTTACAAAAAACATTACCATTCTTTTTGATGGAGATGCTGCTGGACTGAAAGCCTCTTTTAGAAGTATTGACATGATATTGGCAGAAGGCATGAATGTAAAAGTGGTTTTATTCCCTGACGGAGAAGATCCGGACTCTTTTGCACAAAAGTGTAGTCAGGAAGAATTGATAAATTATTTGGAGGAAAACCAAAAAGATTTTATTACTTTTAAAACAAATATATTAAGTAAAGATACAAATGAAGATCCGGCAAAAAGAGTAGAAATGATAAAAGATATCGCTTCCTCTATTGCGCAAATTCCTGATGATATCGGCAGATCTGAATACATAAAAGAGTGCAGCCGAATGCTGAAGGTAAAAGAATTGGATTTAGCAAAAGAGGTAAGCGCACAAAAGAATAAACGAATAAGCCCCTTCCCAGCAAAAAGTGAGAATGCAAGCAATTTTGAAGAAAAAGAAATTCCTACTTCAAAAATGAATAAAGAGGAAAAAGAAATTATTCGACTATTGCTCAATTATGGAAATAAGAATATGAAAGAAGAAGATCAAAAAATTAGTATTGCGTCTTTTATTATTCAGGAGTTAGAGGTAGATAATATTAGTTTTGAAAACGAGCAATACCAATCTATATTAGGTGAAATATCTGCTCATGTAAAAGAGGATGGAGAAATAAATTTGAATTATTTTACCCTAAATCAAAACCCTTCTATAAGCAAATTGGCTATCGATTTGATAAGCAAAAAACATAGTTTGAGCGAAAATTGGAAATCACGACACCAAATACTAACTGACTCGGAAGAAGATAAATTTCGAAAAGCAGTAGAAAGCTCTATTTATGCTTTAAAATTAAAACATTTGGACACCAAACTAGGAGATATTCAATTACAGTTAAAAGAAAACCCTGATGATGAGCGATTTACAAAAGCTTATGCCAAATATTTACAAACCAAAAGACAAATTGCGGAAAAATTAGGAAGAACCCTGTGCTAATTACTTTTTATATCCCTTAGTTTTAATTGCAAATTTTTCCTACCATTCCAATCATTTTCATCAATAGAATAACAAATATCAAATATTTGTCCATCTTTTATTTTTTTAAAATGATGGGTTAATCCAAATCCAATACTGCTTATTGAATTTCTGCTATTTTCATTTGTAATATTTAACCGTAAATGGGTTTTATCCGCTCCAACCGCTCTGCCATAACCACTATCTTTTACTGCTTTGGTAATAAAAATTGGCGTGCGATTTTGTGGCCCAAAAGGAGAAAACTGCTGTATAATTCTAAAAAGCTTATCATCAATTTCATGTAAATCAAGTTCCATGTCAATCGAGACTTCTGGAATTAATTGTTCATCCAAAATTGTATTGGAAACTGCCCTTTCAAAAGCATCTATAAAATCTTCTAGATTTTCCTTCTTTAATGTAAGCCCCGCAGCATACATATGTCCCCCAAATTTTTCTAAATATTTTTCGCATTGCAAAAGGGCTTTATACAAATCAAACCCTTTAACCGAACGAGCAGAACCAGTTAACTTCCCATCCTTTTCTGCCAAAACAACCGTTGGCTTATAGTATGATTCGATAAGACGAGAAGCCACAATACCAACAACGCCTTTATGCCAATTTGTGCTATATACCACGGTTGATTTTTTGTTATCATCTATCATCTCTAATGCCTGTTTTGTAATGTCCTGATCAAGCCCTATTCTTGTTTTGTTTAACCGCTCTATTTCCTGAGCTAATTTAGTCGCTTTAAAAGAGTCATTTTCTATTAATACTGCTACTGCTTTTTTGCCTTGCTCAATTCTGCCAGCAGCATTTATGCGTGGTGCAATACCAAAAACAATATCGGAAATGGTCCATTTTCCTTTTCTTTTAGCAGCATCCATCAATGCTTTTATTCCCACTCTTGGATTTTCGTTTATTTTTTTTAATCCGAAAAATGAAAACACTCTGTTTTCATCAATCATAGGAACTAGGTCAGCAGCAATACTTAACACTAACAAATCAAAAAGAGATTGAATTTTATCAAATGTGATATTGTTTTTCTCACTATAGCCCTGAATTAATTTAAAGCCTACTCCACATCCTGAAAGTTCCTTAAAAGGATAATCACAATCTTTTTGTTTAGGATTTAAAATAGCAACTGCATTTGGAATTTCTTTTGCTGGATTATGATGATCGCAAATGATGAAATCTACCTCTTTTTCATTTGCATAATTTACTTGATTAATAGCCCTAATTCCACAATCTAAAGCAATGATTAATGTAAAATTATTTTCTTTTGCATAATCAATCCCTTGCAGTGAAATTCCATATCCTTCCGTGTATCTATCAGGTATATAATAGTCAATATTTTCAGTAAGAGTAGTAAGAAAAGTATACAACATTGCCACTGAAGTAGTACCGTCCACATCATAATCTCCGTACACTAAAATCTTCTCATTTTTTTCTATCGCAGTCTTAATTCTGTCCACTGCTTTTTGCATGTCCTTCATCAAAAAAGGGTTGTGTAATTGTGAAAAGTCTGGTCGAAAAAACTGCTTTGCTTCATCAAAAGTAGTTACGCCCCTTATCACCAATAGATGAGCGATAGATTGACTAACCCCTAAACTATCTGCTAAATTATTTACGATTTGTTTATCCGTTTCTTTTATTTTCCACTTTTTCTGCATTGGTGTTTCGCATTATTTTTGTTTGTGTAAGGATTGAATATTTATGGATAAGTTCAAAAATTTCTGCTATCATTTTTTCATCCATTGCAAAATCAAACGCATCTTTTTTTCTATATTTTAATATCTCAAACCACCTTTCCAACTGGAAAATTGTGATTTTATTTGCTTGTTTAAAATGGGCAATTTCTTCCACTATCTTTTTTCTATCTGATAAAATACTTACTATTTTCCTATCCAAAACATCAATGTTTTCTCTGAACTCATTTAATTTAATGTTAAAAAAATCATCATCTGTTTTTGTTTTTCTGAGCACCAAATTACCTATTATTTTATGTAGTTTATTTGGTGTGATTTGTTGCTTAGCATCACTCAGCGCCTCATTGGGTTTGTGGTGGGTTTCTATCATCAGCCCATTTAAATTTAAATCCATAGCAGTTTGTGAAACTTCTTCTATCATTTCACTATCGCCTGCAATATGGCTAGGATCACAAATAATAGGAATATGAGGCAATTGTTCTCTTAGTTTTATTGGCAATTCCCATTTCGGATCATTCCTAAATGCGGCATCTTCATACGAAAAAAAACCTCTATGTATTGCTGCAAGCTTCTTAATCCCAACTTTATTTAATCGCTCTAAAGCGCCTAACCACAATCCTAATTCAGGATGTATAGGGTTTTTTACAAAAACTGGGATTCTTACTCCCTTCAGTGCTTCAGCAATTTCTTGCACATAAAAAGGATTTACAGTAGTTCTGGCCCCAATCCAAAGCATATCAATTTCAGCTTTTAAGCATTTTTCGACATGTTGTGGGGTAGCAATCTCGGTGGCAATTTTAAGTCCTGTTTCTTTTTTTATTTTTTGTAGCCATTGTAATCCTTTCTCTCCTACTCCTTCAAAGGTATTGGGCTTTGTTCTTGGCTTCCAAATTCCAGCTCTGAAAACATCCACTATATCTTTTATCAAATGAGCCGTTTTTAAAAGTTGCCCTTCAGATTCTGCACTGCACGGTCCAGCAATCAAGTATGGTTTTTTAAATATAAATTTATCTATTTTCATTTCTTTCCTTCTACTACAATTACAAACTCCCCTTTTGGTTTATTTTTTTCAAAATGCTGTAATACCCTAATGAGTGTTTCTCTTTTTGTTTCTTCATACATTTTTGTTAATTCTCTTGAAACGGAAACCAATCTTTCTTCTCCAAAATATTCGCAAAATTGTGTTAGTGTTTTTACAATTCTGTGTGGCGATTCGTAAAAAATCATAGTTCTTTCTTCAAAAGCAAGAAGTTTCAATCTTGTTTGTCTTCCTTTTTTTACTGGAAGGAATCCTTCAAAAATAAATTTTTCCAAGGGCAGTCCAGAGATAACCAAAGCTGGAACAAATGCCGTTGCTCCTGGCAAACATTCCACTTCTATTTCTTGCTTTATACACTCGCGAACCAATAAAAATCCTGGATCAGAAATTCCGGGGGTTCCTGCATCAGAGATTAAAGCAATGGTTTCTCCATTTTTTAATTTAGCTATCCATTTATTTAGAGTTTGGTGTTCGTTATGCTGATGAAAAGAAAATATTGGGGTTTGCACTTTAAAATGATTTAATAGCTTTTTGCTTGTCCGAGTGTCCTCAGCTAATATCAAGTCTACTTCTTTCAAAAGGAGAATAGCTCTTAAAGTTATGTCCTCTAAGTTCCCAATTGGGGTTGGTATAATTACTAATTTTGACATCCTACAAATTTATAGGAATAATGGATAAAACTCTAACTTTGGACTAATTCTTATTGTAGGTGCCGGAAAATGAAAATAATTTAGCCAATGTTTTATTTTTTTGGCAGTTGGCGATTTCCACCCTTTTAGGAGTTTAGGAATATCATAATCTAATGCTATATAAAATTCATTTTTTCCCCCAGTTTTAGTTCCTTTTACTAAATATTGTGTTTCATCTAAACCAAACCCAATGGCAATATTTAGCCAATCAGGAAATTTATTATTAAAATAATTCAAATTGGCAGAAAGCCAATAAGTTTGGTTTACATAATCGTCTTGCCAAGCATTTTTATGAGGTGTCTTCCCTCTTTGCTTTTCTAAATCCCAATAAGTATTATGCCGTTTCCAATAGGAAAGTTTTACATCAAAAGCTGTTAGTGTTGGTGAATAATACTTGGCAACTGGCAAAAAAGATCCAGCTGAACCAATGGCTAAATCCCATTTGCTAAAACCCCAGTAAGGGGCATAAGCATCCTTCATTTCAATGGCTAACTGTAAGCCCGAACCAAATACCCCCCCATACCAAAGAGCTTGCTTTTTATTCATCCCTGCCCAACGCATGGATTCTGAAAATAACTCTGCTGTTTGCAATCCCCCCATAAAATGCCCTGCTTTATCTACATTTAAAGCATAAACCTTATCGCTTCCATTATCAAAATGAAAGGCAGTAGCTTTTTCACTCCACCAAGAATTTTCAATATATTTATAAGAGCCTCCTAATGCTACTGCCAAACTACTACTTACCAAAATTATTCTTCCTTTTTTTATAGAATCATTACCAAAAGATTGCTTGGCATTGGTAAAAAATACATTCAGCAGAAAAAGAAAAAAGAAAAACAAAGACTTTATTTTCATATGATATGCAATTGCTTTTTATATTTTTGTTAGCAAACATAAACATTGCCTAGAAAAAATCGTTATTAAAAAATGTTTTTAGAATCTCAAATAGAACATCCTATGCAAAAAGGAAGTATTGAAGTTATTTGTGGCTCCATGTTTTCAGGGAAAACGGAGGAACTGCTTAGACGCCTGAAAAGAGCAAAATATGCGAAACTTAATATTAAAATTTTTAAGCCTAAAATTGATACTCGTTACGATAAAGAAAAAGTGGTTTCGCATGATGATAATTTTATAGATTCCATAACGGTAGATTGCTCCAATGACATTATTGAACTCTCGAAAAATGCGGATGTAGTTGCTATTGATGAAGCCCAGTTTTTTGATAAGGGGCTTTATGTTGTTTGTAATAAACTTGCATCAAAAGGGATTCGCCTAATTGTTGCCGGATTGGATATGGATTTTTTAGGAAATCCTTTTGGCCCTATTCCAAATTTGCTCGCCATTGCCGAACACGTCACAAAAGTTCATGCTATTTGTGTGGATTGTGGCGCAA
This sequence comes from uncultured Flavobacteriales bacterium, assembly GCA_950069165.1. Taxonomy (GTDB): domain Bacteria; phylum Bacteroidota; class Bacteroidia; order Flavobacteriales; family BACL11; genus DUAL01. The sequence goes on along the minus strand of CATMIT010000012.1, from coordinate 1,931 downwards.
TAGCAAATCATTCCTTTCGAAAATCAGAAGATGAGCAATTGGTTAAATTAGGGAAGCAACAGGAATATAAGCCCCTTTGCAGAAAATGCTTTAACAATCAAAAATAGTATGTCTATCAATCATGAAACCATATTCTATGTTGATTTGAAGGTATTAGAAAATAATTATAAGTACCTGAAAAAAAAACTAAACTCCGACACAAAAATCATTGCTGTTGTAAAGGCATACGCTTATGGACATGGCGATACTATGATAGTAAAAAAATTATCTGAATTAGGGGTTCATGCTTTTTGGGTTGCCGATTTTGAAGAAGGGATTAATTTGAGAAAGTCAGGTGTAAAGCAGCTTATAATTGTAGCAAATCCTGGAGTAAAAAGCTATAAGGAAATTATTAAATATAATTTGGATCCCGTAATTTATAATTTCCGATTATTAGAGGTTTTTGGTAAAAATACATCCCCTATTTCAGTACATATAAAATTTAATACAGGCATGAATCGCTATGGTTTTAATACAGATGAAATTGATTTATTAGTCACGAAACTGAAAGGATTTTCTCATCTAAAAATAGAAAGTATCTGTTCTCATTTAGCTGTAGCTGATGATATATCCAGAGATATCTTTACCCAAAAACAATTTGAAAAATTTGATATTATTTGTAAAACCTTTTCTTCAAAATTAAATATCAACCCAAAAAGACACATCTTAAACACTGCTGGTTTTTTGCGTTTCCCTGATTGGCAATATGAAATGGTGCGTTTGGGAATTGGATTTTATGGTGTTAGTAAAGATGATAATTTAAAAGCTGTTGGTAAGTTGGTAAGTAATATTGCTCAAATAAGAACATTAGAAAAAGGAGGGGTGGTTGGTTATGGCGCTTCTTTTATTGCAAAACAAGAAATGAAAATTGCAGTAATCCCTCTTGGTTATGCGGATGGGATAAACAGAAAATTAGGAGATGGAAAGGGGAGGGTACTTATAAAAAATATTTCTGCCATTATTATCGGAAAAATAAGTATGGACAGTTTTATGGTGGATATTAGTGGTATAAATGCTAAAGAAGGGGATTTAGTAACCATCTTTAGTGAAGAAAATTCAGTTGATGAAATTGCGAAAAATCTGGATACTATTCCTTACGAAATTTTAGCTACTCTTAATAGAAGAATTAAGAGGGTTTATCTAAATTAACCCTGCTATAAATAGTATAGAAATAAATATAAAAAGCCGTAAGGATAAAAATAAAGAAATAAGAGTCAACAAGCATAATGGTCATAAACATTAATGGAAGTACGAGTCGGTGGAATCCGTTTTTAAGTACAATCAATTCTCTTATTTGAAAGTAAAATATTGAAAGTAATAATACAATCCCAAAAATCCCCAATTCAAACCACACATACAAATAATTATTATGCGGAGTTGTATGAGTGTAGAATTTATGTCCTAATTTAACTTCTCGGTTGAATATCGTTCCGAAACTACCTGTTCCATAACCTAAAAATGGTTTTTCTTTAATGTAATTAATGCTCTCCTGCACATATACATATCTGATATCTTTTATTTTTCCAGGTCTTTTCCCTTTATTTAATACTACTTCTAATCCTTCATCAATCCTCACCTTAAAGGGATGAGAAAATTTATATGCACCTATCAGTATTACGCTTAATAATCCTAATAACCCTAATATAATAAGGGCTTTTTGTTTGATGTAATAAGCGGAATATAAAATGAAAAACAAAATAAAGATCAAGTGCCCTGCTCTTCCTGCCTCTGAAAAAATACTCCAGCCATAAATTAGAATAAACAGAAGCAAGATTATTGGGTATTTTGTTTGTTTTTCAATTAGTAAATAAAAGCACAATAATGCTGAAAAAGCAAGTAGAAGATTATGATAATTATATTTAATAAATGCTGATTTATGATCATTATTTAAT
>CATMIT010000011.1 GCA_950069165.1 uncultured Flavobacteriales bacterium | reverse complement strand
GGATAACAATTGTTTTTCTATTTAGAAAAAAGTATTGATTGTAAATATTGTTATCCTATAATATCCCTTGAGCCCCGCAGGTGTGGCGTGCTCTTCAGGGAAATAGAATTTCTCGAGGGTAACATGCGGGGCTTTACTATTATTATATTTGAAGATAATATTAACACTTAAAGTAAAACATGAAGTATAAAGCTAAATATTCCCAGTTGGTAATGCCAGATAATATTAATGTTATTGGCACTCTTTTTGGAGGCCAGATGATCTCCTGGATGGACCTGGCAGCGGCGAAAGTAACTTATCGGTTCTTAAAAGGAACCAAGGCTGTTGGCGCTGTGACCCGTGCCATCGAGAAAGTTGAATTCAAAGAAGCAGTCTATAAAGGGGAATGGGTGAACTTTGAAAGTACAGTAGTAAAGGCTGGTAAAAGTTCATTCCAAGTCCAAGTAGATGCCTATGCCGAAGGACGGGAACACGATAAGCGGTTGGCCTGTACAGCATTGATCACCATGGTGGCTGTGGTCAAGGACGAAAATGGTGAATACCAGAAATTAGATCACGGCAAGACGGTTGATTAAAAACAAAACCAGTTTTAATATAATTATTCTTCTACACCTCCAATTCTGGGGGTGTTCTTATTTTCAGACTGCCACATATCCAAACCCCATTTTAATAGCTGACAATGAGCAGGTTTATGTCCGTTATCAGTTTGGTGAAATCCGTATCATCGGTTCTGTTGAACCGGGAGAATATCAGCCGGAAGCATACATTTTTGCTGTATTTCATCGCGGTGCCATTGATGCGCCTATTATTCAGAAAATGTTTTTTCCAGGAGATATGCTGGAATTGATGATCACTGAAAACCATTTGAACGCTGCTCCTGATGGCAATCTGGCCGTTTTAAAAGTGATTGGTGGGGATTTTCAACAAGAGGAAATCTCTTTTTCATATGCAGCTGAATAATTTCTTCCACAAAAACTACAAAAAAAATTACAGGATGAACTTTCAAATATAAAAGAGGAAGGTTTATATAAAAAAGAAAGAATAATCACCAATCCTCAAGGGGCAAGTATTAGAGTAAGTACTGGTGAGGAGGTGCTTAATTTTTGTGCCAATAACTATTTAGGCTTATCTTCTCATCCTGAGGTGATTCAGGCTGCAAAGGACGCTTTGGATACACATGGTTATGGCATGTCGTCTGTGCGTTTTATTTGTGGGACTCAAGATATTCATAAAAATTTAGAAACAAAGATTTCCGAGTTTTTAGCAATGGAAGACACTATATTATATGCTGCTGCTTTTGATGCTAACGGTGGACTGTTCGAACCTTTATTTGGAAAGGAAGATGCAATTATTTCTGATGCCTTAAATCATGCCTCTATTATTGATGGAGTGCGTTTGTGTAAAGCGGCTCGTTATCGTTATGCAAATAATGATATGGCGGATTTGGAAGCGCAACTGATAAAAGCACAAGAGCAAAGAAATAGAATAATCGTTACGGATGGTGTTTTTTCTATGGATGGTTATTTGGCACAATTGGATAAAATCTGTGATTTGGCCGAAAAATATGATGCTTTAGTAATGGTGGACGATTCTCATTCTACAGGTTTTGTGGGGAAAACAGGAAGAGGAACTCACCAGCATTGTGGCGTTATGGGAAGGGTGGATATTATTACTTCTACTTTAGGAAAGGCTTTGGGTGGAGCAATGGGTGGTTTTACTTCAGCAAAAAAAGAAATCATTGATATGCTCCGACAACGATCGCGTCCTTATTTATTTTCCAATTCACTGGCGCCAGCTATTGTTGGGGCGGCTACCAAAGTGATTGATTTATTAAGTACAACTACTGATTTAAGAGATAAATTAGAAGAAAATACAAAATACTTTAGAGCTAAAATGTCAGCAGCTGGTTTTGATATTAAAGAAGGTGTTCACCCAATTGTTCCTGTAATGCTTTATGATGCAAAATTGGCGCAAGAAATGTCAGAAAAATTATTGATTGAAGGAATATATGTAATTGGCTTCTTTTTCCCAGTTGTGGCAGAAGGGAAAGCTAGGATTAGAGTGCAAATTTCAGCAGCTCATAATTTCGAGCAATTAAATAAGGCAATTAAGGCATTTACTAAGGTAGGGAAAGCATTAAATATTATATCGTAATAATGAATAATATTTTTTTGTTGTATAATAAAAATAATTGTAGATTTGCAGCCCTTAAAAAAAGGATTAAAAAAATAAAATTGTGGATACATTAAGTTACAAAACTCTTTCGGCCAATAAAGAAACTGCAAACAAACAGTGGTGGATTGTAGATGCTGAGGGTGAAATACTGGGAAGAATGGCATCAAAAGTTGCCAAAGTTTTAAGAGGTAAGTATAAAACAAATTTTACCCCTCATGCTGATTGTGGTGATTATGTAATCGTAATTAATGCAGGTAAAATTGTAATGACAGGAGACAAAATGAAAAAAAGAGAAATTTTTTCTCACACTGGATTCCCTGGGGGGCAAAAAAGAATCTCTCCTGCTCAGATGCTGAAAAAAGATGAAACATCTGTTGTTAAACATGCCATTAAAGGGATGCTTCCTAAAAATAAATTGGGAGCAGCAATCTTAAAAAACTGTTATATATATGCAGGTGCTGAGCATGGGCAAGAGGCACAAAACCCACAACAATTAAATTTAAACGACTTAAAATAATATGGATACCATTCACACGATAGGCAGAAGAAAAGCATCAGTTGCAAGAATCTATATGTCAAAAGGAAAAGGAAATATTACCATCAACAAAAAAGATAGTAAAGAATATTTCTCTACCGATACGCTTTTGCACAAAGTAAACCAACCATTAAAAGTAGTAGATATGGAAGGGAAATTTGACATCAATGTAAATGTTGTAGGGGGAGGAACCACAGGCCAAGCAGATGCGATAAAGTTAGCGATTGCCAGGGCTTTATGTGAGCTAGATGCGGACAACAGACCCGCTCTAAAAGCAGAAGGTTTACTTACGAGAGACCCTAGAGTTGTGGAAAGAAAGAAACCCGGACAAAAGAAAGCAAGGAAGAAATTCCAGTGGGTTAAAAGATAGAATTTTAATTATTAATCAATGTTTAGCATCTAAACTTTTAGGACAAGCCAGAAGGCTTCTACCTAAGGGTTGCTAACTAAAAGAAAGTAAACATGACAAGAACAAATTTCAAAGAACTATTAGACGCAGGTGTGCATTTTGGCCACCAAAAAAGAAAGTGGAATCCGGCAATGGGTCCTTATGTATTTATGGAGAGAAACGGAATCCATATTATTGATTTAAATAAAACAGTAGAAAAAATAGAACAGGCAGCATCTGCAATGAAACAAATTGCAAAGTCAGGCAAAAGTATTCTGTTTGTTGCAACAAAAAAACAAGCAAAAAATATTGTTGCTGAAAAAGTGCAAAGAATTAATATGCCATACATTACAGAAAGATGGCCAGGTGGTTTGCTAACCAATTTTGTCACCATCCGAAAGGCGGTAAAAAAAATGGATATAATTGATAAAATGAAGGAAGACGGTACTATTGATACCCTTTCGAAAAGAGAGCGTCTTCAAATTTCAAGAACAAGAGAAAAACTAGAGAAAAATTTAGGAAGTATTTCTAACATGAATCGTATTCCTTCAGCCATTTTTGTGGTAGATATCAACAAAGAGCACATTGCAGTTGCGGAAGCCAGAAAACTAAATATTCCAACTTTCGCAATGGTGGACACCAATTCAAATCCTAATTTGATTGAATTTCCTATTCCTTCCAATGATGACGCTACCAAATCGATTGAATGTATAGTAGAAATTGTTACCAATGCAGTTGCAGAGGGCTTAGAAGAAAAAAACAAAGCGGTTGAACAGAAAGCAATGGAAAACGCTAAAAAACTAAAAGCTAAAAAAGAGAAAGAAACTAAGGAAGAAACCACAAAATCAGAAAAATAAAAATGGGAGAAATAAAAGCGGCTGATGTAGCCACACTTAGAAGACAAACAGGGGCAGGAATGATGGATTGCAAAAATGCATTGGTAAAAGCTAAAGGAGATTTTGATTCTGCAATTGATGTACTGAGAAAAACTGGACAAAAAGTAGCTGCAAAGCGTGCCGATAGAGAAGCATCTGAAGGAGTGGCAACTACAAAAATTAATAAAGATAATACAGTAGGAGTTGCAATTGTACTAGCTTGTGAAACGGACTTTGTTGCAAAAAATGATTCTTTTAAAGAACTTACTTCTCATTTTGCTGATATCGCCTTAAACCATAAGGATATAGAATCTTTTATGTCAGCTGATTTTGGGGGAATGACTGTTTCAGAAAAAGTAATCGAACAAACAGGAGTGATTGGGGAAAAATTAGAGCTTTCAGCATTTGAAAGAGTAGAAGCTCCTTTTGTTGGCTCTTATATTCATGGGGTAAAAATTGCAGTTTTGGTTGGCTTAACTAATGCGGTAGAAAAAGCAGAAACTCTATCCAAAGACATAGCAATGCAAGTTGCATCAATGGGTGCAACTACTTTGTCCTACAAAGATTTTGATCCTGAATTTGTTGCTTCTGAAACCCAGGCGAGAATTGCAGTAATTGAAAAAGACAATGAAGAGTTAGCAAGATTAGGAAAAACACTTAAAAATGTTCCTACATATATTTCTATGACCCAACTTACGGATGAAGTTATGGCTGGGGCGAAAACGGATATTGAAACTCAACTAAAAGAGGAAGGAAAGCCAGAGCAAATTTGGGATAAAATTATTCCTGGCAAAATGGAACGGTTTATTTCAGATAATACTACTTTAGACCAAGAACAATGCTTATTAGATCAGGACTTCATTAAAAATGAAAAACAAAGTGTAGCTGATTACATCAAAACCTATGGTGATGTTGCAGTTAATAGCTTTAAAAGAGTTTCATTAGACTAAAAGGAACTTTATAAGATTTTAAAAAACTATCCTTTTGGATAGTTTTTTTATTGTTTAAAATTTCTAAAATCTTTAATTTTTACTTTCACCGATTTAGCTATCTTTGAACAAATTTAATTTTCCATGAAATACAAAAGAATACTATTAAAATTAAGTGGTGAAGCTTTGATGGGGAAAGAGAAATACGGAATTGATCCTAATAAATTAACCGATTATGCCAATGAAATAAATGAAATTACATCTATTGGCGTAGAGGTTGCAATTGTAATTGGGGGTGGGAATATTTACAGAGGAATTCAATCAGAAGGAGCCGGTTTTGATAGAGTGCAGGGAGATTATATGGGAATGCTAGCCACCATAATAAATGGAATGGCACTGCAATCGGCACTAGAAAAAATTGACATTCAAACCAGATTGCTCACAGCAATAAAAATGGAACAAATTGCAGAACCTTATATCAGAAGAAAAGCAATTCGGCATTTAGAAAAAAGAAGGGTTGTGATTTTTGGGGGAGGAACAGGAAACCCTTATTTTACTACCGATACTGCAGCCACTTTAAGGGCCATTGAAATAGAAGCAGATGTAATTTTGAAAGGGACTAGGGTGGATGGTATCTACACGTCAGATCCTGAAAAAGATGAAACTGCAAAAATGTACGATTCCATTTCTTTTGATGAGGTGTATAAAAAGGGATTGAAAGTAATGGACATGACGGCTTTCACTCTTTGCAGGGAAAATAATTTACCAATAAAAGTTTTTAATATGAACCTAAGCGGAAATCTGAAAAAAGTATGTGCTGGCGAAAAAGTTGGAACTTTGGTTAATTTTTAATAATCTTGTATAAAGCTTTTTAATACATGACAGAAGAAGTAAAATTTTATATAGAGGCTGCTAAAGAGCAAATGGAAGAATCCATCAAGCACTTGGAGGTGGTATTGGCTAAAATCAGAGCGGGGAAGGCCAATCCGCAAATGCTAAGTAATGTTCAAGTTGACTATTATGGCACTTCTACTCCTATCAGTCAGATGGCTAATGTAAACACTCCTGATGCGCAAACCATTTCTATTCAACCTTGGGACAAATCGGTTTTACCGGACATTGAGAAAGCAATAATGGAGGCAAATCTTGGTTTTACTCCAATGAATAATGGAGAAATGATAATGATAAACATTCCTCCACTAACTGAGGAAAGACGGCTTGAACTTGTAAGACAAGCAAAATCAGAAGCAGAAAATTGCAAGGTTAGCATTAGAAATGTTCGCCATAAAGCGAATGATGAAATGAAGCAATTAGGAAAAGAGGGGTTGTCAGAAGACTTGGAAAAAGATGCCCAGGCAGAAGTTCAAAGCCTCACAGATTCGTATATTACAAAAACTGATAATCATTTTACGGCTAAAGAAAAAGAAATCTTAACCATCTAACTTTCCTGATAATTTAAAGTTTTGGGCTCATTGTTGAGTCTTTTTTTTGTTCATATTTTAATATCTTGTTGAATACATAAGATTGTTATATATTAATTCGTTAAGAAGGGCAATAATCAAATTTTGTCCTTATTTTCGAACAAATTTTAAGCAGAGAAAAAAAGCATTCCATTTATTATGTGGGTAGTAATTTCTAGAATTATATTAAGGTTTCGTCTTGCAATTTTACTTTCTGTTATTTTGTCAACTACCTTTATGCTTTACAAAGCATCTAATGTAAAGTTATCCTACCAAATGGCAAAGATTTTGCCAAAAACATCTACTGTTTTTCATGATTATGAAAACTTCAAAGCCAAATTTGGCGAAAACAAAAATGATCTTGTCATTGGAGTAATAAATCCTAATTTGTTTAATCTTCCGCAATATAATGCTTGGTTAACTTTATGTAAGGACTTAAACGAAATAGATGGTGTTGAAAAGACAAATTCCATTGAAAATTTATCTTTGCTTGTAAAGGACACAATTAGCAAAAGTTTTAAGGCGATTAACTGGCATAATTCCAATTTAACTTCTCAAGAGGAATTTGATAAATCGGTTACCAATTTATTAAATCAGCCATTTTATAAAGAATTATTCTATAATGAAAAATCGAAAGCTACTTTTTTAGTTGTAAGTATCAATCCTGAAATTTTAAAAACAAAGGAACGGGAAGAATTGATTCGGCTAATACATCTCAAAGGAGAAGAGTATGCCAAAAGACAAAATCTAGAGTTACATTATTCGGGATTACCATATATAAGGACTGTTGATTCTATACAGGTAAGAAAAGAAATCACACTTTTTATCATTCTTACCTTGCTTATCACTTCCTTTATTTTGTTCCTGTTTTTCCGCTCAATTAGGGCAACTTTAATATCTATGTTTGTGGTAATTATTGGCGTAATCTGGTCCTTTGGCAGCATGTCGATTTTAGGATATGAAATTTCAATTTTAATGGCATTAGTGCCACCGGTGATAATTGTCATTGGCATTCCAAATTGTATTTTTTTACTCAACAAATTTCATAATGAATTTAAAGTACACCAAAACAAGATAAAAGCAATATCAAGAATCATCAATAAGGTTGGGAATATAACACTACTTACTAACCTTTCGACTGCTTCTGGTTTTGCTGCTTTTATACTAACCAAAAGTCAAACATTAAAAGAATTTGGGGTAATTGCTTCTATGAATATTATGCTCATTTTTCTTTTTTCACTTATAATCATTCCTATTGCCCTTAGTTATTTTCCTCCCCCTAAAAGAAAACATATTCAGCATTTGGATAAAAAATGGGTAAATACATCTGTCACCACCCTTATTAAATTAGTACAGTATAAAAGAATGCATATTTATATAGTGACAATAGCTGTAGTTATCCTAGGAATTTTCGGAATATTTAAAATAAAAACTACCGGAAACCTTACAGATGATTTGCCAAAGACAGGCGTTTTGTATAAGGATATAAAGTTTTTTGAGCAGAATTTTGCAGGAGTAATGCCTTGTGAAGTTTTGGTGGATACAAAAAAGAAGAATGGCATAATGAAAATATCGGTAATGAAAAAAATAGAACAATTACAATTGGTTTTAGATAGTATTCCTGAATTTTCGCGAGCTGTATCCATTGTCGATTTTACTAAATATGCGAAACAGACTTTTTATAATGGGGATACTAGTTTTTATACACTTCCTAATTCGCAAGAAAAGAATTGGATATTCTCATATGCAAGTAATTGGCAGGATAAAAAAGTGCTAAACGAAAATATTTTTGCAGATTCCTTAAAGCAAATAGCTCGGATAAGCATGCGAATGGCAGATATAAGCACACCAAAACTCGACAGCATAATGGATATTCTGCAACCCAAAATAGATAAAATATTTGACTCAGAAAAGTATAATGTAACCGTAACAGGTTCAAGTATTGTATTTTTAAATGGCACAAAATATTTGGTTCAAAACCTTTTCACCTCACTTTTTTTGGTAATTATTCTTATTGCCATTTTTATGGCTTGGATGTTTAATTCTTTCCGTATGGTGTTGGTTTCACTTATTCCAAATTTGATTCCATTGCTTTTAACAGCAGCTATTATGGGTTATTTTAATATTGCAATTAAGCCCTCAACCATTCTTGTTTTTAGTATTGCTTTTGGAATTTCAGTTGACGATACAATACACTTTTTGGCCAAGTACAGGCAAGAGCTAATTGCGAGAAAATGGAATATAAAAAGATCGGTTATTGCAGCCCTAAAAGAGACTGGAGTAAGTATGATTTACACATCAGTTGTTCTTTTCTGTGGTTTTTTTATCTTTATAGCCTCAGAATTTGGAGGAACAGTTGCTTTGGGGCTATTGGTTTCCATTACGCTACTTATTGCAATGTTGGCCAATTTGTTGTTATTACCCGCGCTTTTATTAACCATGGAAAGGGCGATTACAACTGAGGCATTTAAGGAACCACTTCTCGATATATTTGATGAGGAAGAGGATGTAGAACTAACACAAATTAAAGTAAAAAGAAAAACGATATGAAAGGAATAATTTTAGCGGGAGGATCAGGAACAAGATTGCACCCACTTACTTTGGCAATGAGCAAACAAATGATGCCAATTTATGACAAACCAATGATTTATTATCCATTATCAACCTTATTGTATTCAGGGATTAATGAGATATTGATTATTTCAACACCTCACGATTTGCCACTATTTGAAAAATTATTGGGAGATGGTAGTCGTTTAGGCTGTAAATTTGAATATAAAGTACAAGAAGTACCAAATGGACTTGCTCAGGCATTTGTATTAGGAGAAGAATTTATTGGGGATGATAAAATTTGTTTGATATTAGGAGATAACATTTTTCAGATGAAAAGAAAAACGCTTGAATCCTGTAATAATATAAATGGAAGCGTAATTTTCGGTTACCATGTGCATGATCCTGAGCGATATGGAGTTGTGGAATATGATAAAAATTTTAAAGTATTATCCATTGAAGAAAAGCCAACAAATCCTAAATCAAATTATGCAGTTCCTGGTTTGTATTATTACGATAATTCAGTTGTTGAAATTGCTAAAAATATAAAACCATCAGCAAGAGGCGAATATGAAATTACAGATGTAAACAAAGAGTATTTAAAAAGAGGAGAATTAGATGTTCGCCTTTTGGGGATAGGTACTGTTTGGTTAGATACTGGCACTTTTCAATCCCTGATGCAAGCCAACCAATATGTACAAGTTATTCAAGAAAGACAAGGTAGAAAAATCGGTTGTATTGAAGAGGCGGCTTTCAAAATGGGCTACATAAATAAAGCGCAACTTTTAGAAATTGCAGAGCCACTAAGAAAAAGTGGTTATGGCGAATATTTGATAAAATTAGCCAATAGCTAATGCAAAATTTAAGCCAATTAAGTGGAATTATTGAAGGGGAATTAGGAAAAATAACATATCCAAATTCGCCCAGTAAACTATACCGGCCAATAGAATATGTAATGGGTTTGGGTGGAAAAAGAATGCGTCCAATTTTGCTTTTAATGGCGCATCAACTTTTTGATAAAAAAATAGAAAAAGCAATTTCTCCTGCTCTTGGTATTGAGGTTTTTCACAATTTTTCCCTTTTGCATGACGATATAATGGACAATGCTCCAATTAGAAGAGGCCAACAAACTGTACATGAAAAATGGGATAATAATGTTGCTATTTTATCAGGAGACACCATGTTGGTGCAGGCCTATAAATTATTATCTGACGTGGATAAGAGTATTCTAAAAGAAGTACTTTCAGTATTTAATAAAGCCGCTACCCAGGTTTGTGAAGGGCAGCAGTTGGATATGGATTTTGAAAGCCAAAAAGAGGTTTCCCTTCAAGAGTACTTAAAAATGATTGAAAATAAAACGGCTGTGCTTTTGGCGGCATCTTTACAAATTGGAGGAATAACTGCTGGAACATCTAAGGATAATCAAAATAATTTATATCATTTCGGACTTAATATGGGAATTGCCTTTCAATTGAAAGACGATTTGTTAGATGCTTTTGGAAATCTTGAAAACTTTGGAAAGAGAGTTGGTGGGGATATAATGGCAAATAAAAAAACTTTTTTGTATTTGAAAGCGCTCCAAATAGCAAATGATTCGCAACAAGAAAATTTGCATAGGTATTTTTCTTCAGATGATGTTTCTAAGGAAAAGGTGACGGAAGTAAAAGCTATCTTTACAGATTTGGATATTCCAAAACATACCAAAGATATGATGAGGGCTTATTACACAAAAGCAATGCGACATTTAGATGCAATTGACTCAGAAAATAAAGCGCCACTTATTTCTTTTTTTGAAAAATTGATGGATAGAATTTCCTGATGGATTTAGTATCTGTACAATCTCAAATCAAAGCCAATAAATACCTTAACGAAACAGTAGCACAATTAGAAAAAGATTTTTTGCTGATTGGTGTAAGTTTTGATATACAAAAGCCAGTTGCTGACTATAAAACCCTTTTTGCTTATACTTATAATTTGGTAAATGCCATAAATGAAAGAAATCCACAAATTATACTCAACCTCCTTTACAGAATAGATTTACAAGAGGAAAAAGTACAGGAAGAAATGCAAAAAACAAAACTTTCTTTTTCCCAGATGCTATCAGAACTTATTGTAAAAAGGGAACTTTATAAAGTGGTTTTAAGAGAGAAGTTTTCTTAATCTTTCAACTTCCTATCCCAATAATTTGGTTCCATTTTTGTTGCTTTTTGGTTCCAATAATCAGGGGTTACTTTGTGTCCCTCTGGGGTTTTTAATTTTCTTTGATATACCCAAATTACATGATTAAAAAAAACATCCGTTACGCCAATGGTAAAAGTAATCGGGTCTTCCTCTGTTTTTATTTTATCTTCTTCCACTTGCACCCCAAATCCATTAAAATTTAAAAGGTCTGTAAGAAAATCAATCCTCTGTTTTGAGCAACCCTTTTCTACAATGGTGCACCTTATTTCATTCAACTCTTTTACGGTATGTTTTCCTTTATTTAAACTCATTATATTCCAAAAGACAAATGATTAATATACTCAAATAAAGAGCCAAAAAATCCGATTATAAATATACCAACAACACAAATAACTAGTGCGAAACGAGCGTAATTATCACTTTTAATCTTTGCAATAGGCGTATCATTTTTATTAATGAACATGGCTTTTACAACAATAAGATAATAGTAAAGTGAAATAGTTGCATTGATTACTGCAATCAGAACCAGCCAATAGTATCCTTGCTCGGCAGCAGCTGTAAATAAAAAGAATTTTCCAAAGAAACCTGCAATAGGAGGTATTCCTGCTAGCGAAAAAAGGGATAACATCATTACTAAACTAAGTTTAGGATTGCTGTGGTAAAGACCGTTATAGTCATCAATATTTTCTTTTCCAGAATAATCAGAAATAACAGAAACTACTCCAAAAGCACCCAAATTGGAAAAGATATAAATCAGCATAAAATAGATAACAGTTGCCATTCCTAAGGAGCTTGTTCCTATAATTCCAAGTAAAATAAAGCCAGCTTGTGCAATAGAGGAGAAAGCCAAAAATCGTTTTATATTTTGCTGTCTGATGGCAAACAAATTACCAATTGTCATGGTAAGAATGGCAATAATATAAATGATATTTGTCCAAACTTCAACCATTGTTCTAAAAATAGTGAAAAGCAAAATAGTCAGAATAAAAACTGCTGCCCCTTTTGAGATAACGGACAAATAGGAAGTAATATTTACTGGCGCTCCTTCATACACATCAGCTGTCCACAGATGAAAAGGAACCAATGAAATTTTAAAGGATAGTCCTGATAAAAAGAAAATCAGAGCTAAGATTGCCAATGGCGTATCCATACTTATCATACTTAACTGCTGAAAGTAGGTGCTTCCGAATTGACCGTAAAAAAGAGAAATTCCAAAGAGCATTATTCCAGAAGAGAATGCAGCAGAAAGAATAAGTTTTACTCCTGCTTCTGCTGATTTTTGATTAAAAGTATTATAAGCAACCAATGCTGCCATTGGGATGGTGGCCAGTTCCAACCCCAAATAAAACATTAAAAACTCCCCTGATGAAATCATGAAATTCATCCCAATTAAAGTAGAAAAAAGAAGGATGAAATACTCACTGATTTTATTAAAGTTTTCAGGCTTTCTAAGCCAGTTTGCTGATTGAAGCAAAACAATAAATACCCCAATATTAAGAATGTTTTTCATCAAAATAATCAATTCAGAAGTTTGATACATTCCTCCAAAAAGTGCCCCACTTTCATTCCAAAAAAATCCTAAAGCAGTATGTAAGCCGAATAATGAAATGGCAATTGGAATGATTCTTTTTTTGTCATTAATTGTTAATTCCGCTACTAATAAAACCATTACAGTTATAGTAAGTAGCAATTCGTGTTTCATTATTATAAACTGATTAAAATCCATATTTTTAATTTGTTAGCATCACTAATTTATCTACAATTGGCCCTAAGCTTTCCCAAATAATATCGGACATCCAAAGTGGTGCAATACCCATTGCAATGATGGTAAAAAGCAAAACAAATATTGGGATTTTCTCATGCCATACTGCATCCGAAATCAAACTATGTTTTTCATCAATCATAGGACCCAACAATATTTTTCCGACAACCCTTAGAATATAAACTGCTGTAACCACAATGGATGAAACTGCAATAATGGTTACTATTCTATGGAAGGTGTCCTCATTTTGAAAAGCCCCAACAAATATGGTCATTTCAGCAACAAATCCACTAAGCCCTGGTAACCCCAAAGAGGCAAAACCAGCGATAACATAAGCAACCGCCAAAAATGGCATTACCTTCATTAGTCCTCCCATTTTTTTGATATCTCTTGTTCCGGTTCTTTCGTAAATCATTCCAATCAATGCAAAGAAAAGAGCGGTCATCAATCCATGCGATAGCATTTGTAAAATAGCGCCATCAAAAGCGGTTTGATTCATCATCAGTACTGCAAAAAGAACTAAGCCACAATGGCTAACAGAGGAGTAAGCATTAATGTATTTCAAATCGGTTTGCACAATTGCCCCCAATGCGCCATAAATTACAGAAGTAGAGGTTAGTATAATAAAAATCCAAGCCATTTCATTAGCTGCTTCCGGCATCAAGTACATGGCAACTCTAAATGCGCCATAGCCCCCCAATTTCATAAGTACACCTGCATGCAACATGGATACTGCCGTTGGGGCAGAAGCATGACCGTCAGGCGACCAAGTATGGAAGGGAAACAGAGCCCCCAATACCCCAAAGCCAATAAAAGTAAGTGGAAAGAAAAATCTTTGAGCTTCTATTGGAATTGTTACTTTTGCTATTTCCAAAATATTAAAAGTAAGCTGCCCTCCATCAGGAGCGGAATTAAAATATATTCCCAACAGTCCAACCAATAAAAGAGCAGAGCCGCCCATTAACATTAAAGTAAGTTTCATGGCGGCATATTCCTTTTTACCAGTTCCCCAAATCCCGATTAAAAGATACATTGGCAACACTGCAAGTTCGTAAAAAAGGAAAAGCGTGAATAAATCTAAGGAAATGAAAAAGCCGAAAACACCAGTGGCAAGAACAATTAGAGATATGAAAAACTCTTTGGTAAGATATTCCATTTTCCATGAAGTAAATATGCCTGTAAATATGATAATACCTGTAAGTAAAATCATCAGCACTGAGATTCCATCCACTCCAACAGCATACTGAATATTGATGCTTTCAAACCACTGATAAGATTTTTTCAATATCATTTCTGAATCATTACCAGATGCCCTTTCAGCCATATAAATAAATACCAAGCGGATAGCTTGCAAGAGTTGAATTGTCATTCCAACAGCAGCAATCACCCTTATATTTTTCAATTCTTTGCAAAACAATAATGCTAAAACTGTTAAAACTGGAATGAGTATTAATGAAGTTAAGATATCCATTTAGACAGAAATTAGGTAAATAAAAATAACAATTAGAAGCAGCACTCCTGACACAAAGACAGAAGCGTATTGTTGCAGTTGCCCGGATTGTAATCCTTTTATTTTAAGGGCGATATAATTTGTAATAGTAGCGACTCCATCCATTGTAGCGTCAATAATATGCCTATCGAACCAAGCAATTGGAGACGAAAATCTTTTGAAAATTACTTTTCTGGCAACAAACAAATACAACTCATCAAAGTAGAACTTGTTAAGTGCATATTTATAGAAAGAGCCGAAAGAAGCGACTGCTCTATTTGGCAAATCACTTTCTTTTTTATAAAAAACAAATGCAACAATTATTCCAAAAATCGCAATCCCAATAGAAGGGAGTGCAATTTCCCAATGCATTTGGATGTCAAATGGTAATCCATCAGAAGTTACAAAATTACTAAATGGAATAAAACCAACTATTGCAGATGCAATTGCTAAAAATATAAGCGGAAATGTCATGCTAAAAGGCGCATCATGCGGAGTATGGTCATACTTTTTTTCCTTTCCCCAAAAAATTCCAAAATAAAGACGAAACATATAAAAAGCAGTAAGCCCAGCCACAATCCATTCTACCCAAAAGTAGATTTGATTATGATTGTAAGCAGCAACTAAAATTTCGTCCTTACTGAAAAAGCCAGCAAAAGGAGGAATTCCTGAAATAGCCAAACAAGCAATTAGAAAAGTAATGTGCGGAATGGGCATGTATTTTCGTAAATTCCCCATCTCGCTTAAATTATTGGTATGAATGGCGTGAATAATTGCACCCGCACCTAAAAACAATAAAGCCTTAAACATGGCGTGAGTAAACAAATGAAACATGGAAGCCATAAAGCCAAGACCCGCTTCTGCTCCATAGCCAGATACGCCCAACGCCAACATCATATAGCCAATTTGTGACATGGTGGAAAAGGCAAGTATTCTTTTTATATCGGTTTGTGTGCAGGCAATAACTGCTGCAAAAATGGAGGAAAATCCTCCAATAACTGCTACCACTTCCAATGCATTTGGAGCGACAATTGCAAAAATTGGAAATAGTCGTGCTATTAAAAACACTCCTGCTACAACCATGGTTGCAGCATGGATTAATGCAGACACGGGAGTTGGCCCTTCCATGGCATCTGGCAACCAAATATGAAATGGGAACATGGCTGATTTTCCAGCACCTCCCATAAAAATCAGAATTAACGCCCAGCCCATTGTCGATAATCCTAAAAAGACAGCTGATGAACTTTGCATAAATGCAGGCCCTTCCGGATTGCAAAGAATGTTAAAGTCGAAAGTTCCTGTTAAATAGGATAGAATTAAAATGCCAATCAAAAATCCTAAATCAGCAAAACGCGTAACAATAAAGGCCTTTTTGGATGCAGCAACTGCTGAAGGTTTTTGATAATAATGAGCAATCAAAAGATAAGAGGAAAGCCCCACCAATTCCCAAAACATATACATCTGGAAAATATTGGTAGCTACCACCAAACCTAGCATTGAAAAAGTAAATAGGGAAAGGAAAGCAAAAAATCGGCTATACCCCTTATCTCCTTTCATATATCCTAAACTATATATATGCACCATTAAGGATATGGTAGTAATCACAACTAGCATCATAACAGAAATAGGGTCCAAAAGCACCCCAATATCAATATGCAAACTTTCTGTAAATCGTAACCATTCCATATTAAAGCCAATAACTTTTTGATACGCCCCATCTACTGCTTTCCCTACTTTAAAGAAATAGTGATATGCAGTAAAATAAGAAAGATAAGTAGCGACAACCATTCCAGCAACTCCTAAATAGCCAGTAAAACTTTCTTTTATTTTAGATCCAAACAGGCCGTTTATTACAAAAACAGCAAATGGAATTAAGGCAATATAGATGGTATAAGAGAATTCCATTATTAATATTTCATTTGTTCAATATCTTCCACATCAATACTGTGAATATTTCGGTATATATTAATAATTATAGCAATAGCAACAGCTGCCTCAGCAGCTGCAATCCCAATTATAAACATGCTAAAAAAGTGTCCTTGCATATTTTCAGGATATAAATACTTATTAAAAGCAACAAAATTAATGTTCACCGCATTTAAAACAAGCTCAATAGACATCAACATGGTGATTAAATTTTTTCGCGTAAGGAAGCCATAAGCACCAATAAAAAACATGATTGTGGTTACTGTTAAAATATGATGTATACTTATTCCTTCTATCATTCTTCTACTTTTTTAGCAATGATAATTGCACCAATCATTGTGGCTAATAATAATACAGAAATCACCTCAAATGGCAATATATATCCATTATCAGAATAAGAAAGTAATGCCCTACCAATTCCGTGAATAGTACTGTCAGTCGCCTGTTTATTTGATGCTTCAAAATGGTGATTATTTAAAGTGCTTAATACTAAAAAGATTCCCAATCCTGAACTGATAATTCCTAATGCAATTTTTTTAATATTTATTTTATCCAAGTCCGTATTAATTTGATGTGTAAGTAAAATCGAGAAAATGATTAACACCACAATTCCTCCAGCGTAAACCGTTAATTGCACGGCAGCTAAAAAATTATAGTTAAACATAAAATAAATTCCAGCAGTGGCACCAAGAACAAAAAGTAAATAAACGGCTGCTCTTAATATTTTTTTAGTGGTAACAGTAAGAACCGAAAACACTAAAATAACAAGCGATAATATGTAAAATATAATCGTTTCCATTAGTCTTCCACTCCTGGAGCTAATTTAGACCCTGGTCTGTTTAATACTGATGTCAACAAACTTCTATCAAATACGGCATGTTCGAAATTCCTTCCCATTTTTATGGCATCTGTTGGGCAAGATTCTATACATAAATTACACATGGTACACATAGATAAATGATAGATAAATTTATCTATTTCTTTCTTTTTCTTTCCAGTTTCCGGATTTAAAACCCTTTCGCTAATAATCTCTATTGAACCATTAGGGCAGGCCACTTCACATGCCGTACATCCCGTACATCTATGTTCGTTATTTTCATCATGCAACAAAATCACCTCTCCTCTAAATCTATCAAACATTTTAAGGGTATCCTTATTTTCAGGATATTGTTGTGTAATTATCTCTTTTGGATGAGAAATATAATAACCAGTTACTCTCATTCCTTTCAATAAGGATTTCAGACCTCCCAACACTTCTTTTATATATTTTATAATACTTTTTATCATAGCTTAAAAATACCAACCCATTAATACAAAAAAGGCCATTACAAGAATATTAATTAAATTAATTGGAAGAAGATATTTCCACTCCAATGTAAGTAATTGGTCAATTCTCAGTCTTGGGAAAGTCCACTTGAACCACATCATTAAAAAGATAATAAAAGCAGTTTTGCCGAAAAACCAAAAAATAGGAGGGATAAAATCCATGATGGCATTAAAACTTTCTAATGCGCCAAAATGAAGTGGCATCCAACCGCCCAAAAATACAGTTGCTCCAATAGCTGCCACAATAAACATATTGATAAATTCTGCCAAAAAGAAAAATGCAAATTTCATTCCAGAATATTCTGTATGGAAGCCTGCTGTAAGTTCTGATTCTGCTTCTGCTAAATCAAAAGGACCTCTATTGGTTTCAGCAGTACTTGCAATAAGGAAAATAATAAAAGCAATAAGGGCAGGAATATGACCTCTGAAAATCCACCATCCTTCCCTTTGGCTTTCAATAATTTCAGAAAATTGTAAACTTCCTGTCAGTACAATAATAGTAAGTAGGGAAAGACCAACTGAGAGTTCATAACTGATAATCTGAGCGCCACTCCGCATTGCTCCAATCAAGGAATATTTGTTGTTAGATGCCCATCCGGCCAATAAAACTCCAACTACGCCAATGGAAGAAATAGCGGTTATATAAAATACACCAATATCAATATCAAAAGCGTGTAATCCTTTTGCAAAAGGGATAGCGGCCATTGCCATAAAGGATGCAATAATCAGTACAAATGGAGCAAGGTTAAACAAAAATTTATCCGCATTTTTAGTAATAAGCGGTTCTTTCAATAAGAGTTTTATTAGATCCGCAAGGGTTTGTGCTGTTCCCCAAAAGCCAACACGCATAGGTCCTAATCTTTGCTGAAAAAAAGCACAAATTTTTCTTTCTACATAAACCAAAATTAAACCCAATACTGCAAATAATGTAAGGAAAATAATGCCAACAATTACCATTTCAGAAATCATAACGGCAGTTTCTCCCATCATAGAATTCAATGATTCATGTATGGATTTAGTCAGCACAGAAAAGTCGTAAATGTCAAATTTCATTATCTATCAATATCTGGTATTACTAAATCAATGGTTGACATTATGGCAACTAAATCAGCAATTTTGCTACCTTTTGCCATGGTATTTAATGCATTTAAAGTAGAAAATCCTGGCGAGCGAAATTTTAATCGATAAGGACTTTTTTTACCATCACTAATAATGTATACTCCAAACTCTCCTCTTGCTGTTTCTACCTTTTGGTAAAATTCCCCTTTTGGTAATTTTATAACTGCCCTTGTAGTTTCTCTTGCACTTCCTTCTGGAATATTATCAATTAATTGTTCAATAATGAACATAGATTCCCACATTTCATCAATACGCGCTTTATATCTTGCAAAACAATCACCTTCTGAATACAAAATTTCTTTAAAATCAACTCTGTCATAAGCACTGTAAGGATGCTGTTTTCTAATATCACAGGAAAAACCTGATGCCCTTCCGGAAGGGCCTGTTACACCATAGGAAATAGCATCTTCTTTACTAAGAATACCAACTCCTTCTGTCCTTGCCTTGAAAATTACATTATTAGAAAGTAAATCGTCATATTCTGGTAATTTCTTTTTAAAATATATGATGAACTCCTTTACTCTTTTTTGGAAATTATTAGGAATATCAAACATCACTCCTCCAGGAACATTGTAGTTCATAGTCAATCTGGCTCCACAAGTTTCTTCAAAAATATCGATAATCATTTCTCGATCACGGAAACCGTAAAGGAAAGAAGTAATAGCTCCTAAATCCATTCCCATAACCCCCCACCAAAGCTGATGTGAAGAAAGCCGAGTAAGTTCGGACATAATGGTTCTGATGACTTTTACTCTATCCGATACCTCTAACTCTATTCCTTTTTCGACAGCCAAACAAACAGCTTCATTATTCATATGGCAAGATAGATAATCCATTCTGTCAGTGAGATGA
Source organism: uncultured Flavobacteriales bacterium (assembly GCA_950069165.1). Lineage (GTDB taxonomy): Bacteria > Bacteroidota > Bacteroidia > Flavobacteriales > BACL11 > DUAL01. Next base: position 5,248 of record CATMIT010000011.1, on the reverse strand, counting down.
ACAATCATTTTGTAAGTATCTTTCTCACACATTTTCTCGATAGAACGGTGGATATATCCAAGATGTGGCTCTACATTTTTAATGATTTCTCCATCTAAGGATAAAAGCAAACGCAAAACGCCATGAGTAGATGGGTGCTGAGGCCCCATATTGATAAAATACTCCTGTTCTTTTATTTCATTTACCACCTCAGTACTCATTACAATTCCACAATATTAATTTCATCTACATAATCCTTTCTTAAAGGATATCCTTCCCAATCATCATCCAAAAATATTCTTCTTAAATCAGGATGATTATTAAATCTTACTCCAAGCAAATCAAAAATTTCTCTTTCATGAAAATCAGCTGTTTTCCAAAGATCATAAACCGAATCCACTGTCGGATTTTCTCTATCGGTTATTTGTGTTCTTACAACAACTTCATGCCCGTGAGATGTAGACCTTAAATGGTAAACTATTTCCATATTTTCTAGCCAATCAATCCCAGTTTGACAAAACATATAGTCAAAAGAAGTACTTGTATCTTCTTTTAGTTGTTTGGCTAATTGATGTAAATGAGTCGGATTTACGCTAAGTGTAAGAAATGGAGTTTCATCTTCTTTTGGAAAAGAAATTTCTATACCAAACGAAATGATTTTATTTTTTAATTCCTCCCTTATCATTATATAAAATCTCCCATAGGGTCTCTTGGGTTAGAGATAGATTCTGTTTTAATTTTCTTTTGTAACTCCATAATACCATAAAGTAATGCTTCTGGTCTTGGCGGGCAGCCCGGCACATAAACATCAACAGGAATAACATGATCAGCACCTTTAATGACAGAATAAGAATTATAATAGAAAGGTCCTCCAGATATTGCACAAGCACCCATAGCAATAACGTATTTTGGTTCTGCCATTTGATCATACAATCGTTTAAGTACTGGCCCCATTTTATTTACTATTGTACCAGCAATCACAATTAAGTCAGCCTGCCTAGGGGTGGCTCTTACTACTTCAGTTCCAAATCGAGCCCAATCGTGTTTGGATGCACCAGTTGCCATCATCTCTATAGCACAACAAGAAGTACCAAAAACAAGTGGCCATAGCGAATTAGCTCTTGACCAATTAATAATTGTATCAATAGAAGTAACAACAATATTTCCTCCATTTCCGGCAGCAATTACTTCCCCTGGAAAATCTTTTGGAAGTTCTGGGTTTTGCTCAGGGGTTGGTAAGTTTGGATTATCTATTCCCATTTTAGTGCGTTTTTCTTCCAAGCATAAATAAGGCCAAGCCCTAAAATGAAAAAGAAGATTAATATTTCAATAAATGCAACCATTCCTAATTCCTTCATTACTACTGCCCATGGAAAAACAAAAACCGTTTCCACATCAAAAATTAAGAATAAAATAGCAAACAAATAATAGCCTACTTTGAACTGCATCCATGAAGGGCCTTCTGTTGGAATACCACATTCATAAGCCTCTTCTTTTACAGCATTCTTTCTTTTTGGCGCTAATAAATCGGAAGCAAGCATGCCTGCGCCAACCATTATAATTCCTGCAATAAAAAATAAGATTAAAGCTTCTGAATTCATTTGATTTATTTATTCTTTAACTTCCCAGGTATCTCCACTTGTTAGCAATTCATCCACACTATGAAATTTTGCATTCTCTTTTTCATATTCAAGTTGTGCAATTACTCCATCATCATAAGTCATATCCTTCACTTGTCTAATAACACCTACCGCAACTGGAAATTCAGGCAAAGACATTGTAGTTAACATATTATGTAGAGTAGAGTCTTCAGTATACGCATCATGTATTAAAACATCATTTTCTGTTGTTCCATTTTCTCCAATAGTTACTACCTCTAGTTTTAACCCATTAAGGATGATGCCTTTATTATTTTCTTTTCCAAATATCATAGGTTTTCCATGTTCAAGATGTAGTTGAGCATCCTGTTTTACATCTTTTCCAGTTACATCACTATGACAGTTGTCATTAAAGATAACACAATTTTGCAAGATCTCTATCATTGATGTCCCCCTGTGTTGTTCGGCTAACAAGAATATTGATTGCATCATTTTTGGATTCGTATCACTTACCCTAGCAAAGAAAGTGCCATTCGCTCCAAGTGTTAATTTCCCTGGATGAAAAGGTTTATCAGTTATACCATGAGGATTTGATTGTGTTTTTATTCCTTTTTTTGATGTTGGAGAAAACTGACCTTTCGTTAGACCATAAATTTCATTATTGAAAAGCAAAATATTAATATCGATATTTCTTCTGATCGCATGAATAAAATGATTACCTCCAATTGCCAGAGCGTCACCATCTCCTGTTATTTCCCATACACTAAGCTTAGGATTTGCAAGTTTAATACCTGTGGCAAAAGCAGGAGCTCTACCATGAATAGTATGAAATCCATATGTATTCATATAGTAAGGGAATCTAGCAGCACAACCAATTCCTCCTACAAAAACATAATCTTCTTTTTTATGTTCTAGTTGCGGAAGTGCTTTTTTCATAGCACTTAATATGGCATAATCACCACAGCCAGGACACCATCTGACATCTTGATCGCTAGTAAAATCTTTATGGGTTAAAGGAGGGGCTACTGTTTCTTCCATTTTATTTATTTAAAAGGTTATCAAAATGTTGAGCTAATTCTATAGTTGTAAAGGGCAGTCCTTGAGTCTTATTATATTGATTAAATTTGATATCAGGGAATTGTGCTCGTAGATAGTCTACGAATTGCCCTCTGTTTAGTTCACAAACAACTATCTTTTTAGCTTGACGAAATATATCAATTGTATTTTTTGGTAATGGATTAATATAATTAAATTGAGTTAAGGCAATCTTTTTACTTTCTTGAGTCATTTTAGAAACAGTAGAATACAAATGACCATAAGTACCTCCCCAACCAACCACCAATAAATCTGTATTTGCATCTCCAATTATCTCTTGTTCCGGAATAAAGTTTGCAACTTTTTCTACTTTTTCAGCTCTTAATCTACACATAAGCTCATGATTTTCAGGATCATAAGACACATTCCCAGTAAGATTTTCTTTTTCCAACCCTCCAATTCTATGTTCAAAATCTTTAGTTCCAGGAATAGCTAATTTCCTTGCCCCTGTATCTTCTTCTCTAGCATAAGGAAGGTAATCTTTTTCAGTTCCATCAATACGCAATGGTTTAATGTCGGGAAGATCTTTTAGTTTAGTCATTTTCCATGGCTCAGCACCATTACCTAAATATCCATCTGTTAATAGCACTACAGGCGTAGAGTGTTCTAAAGCTAATCTTGAAGCTTCAAATGCCCAATCAAAACAATTAGCAGGAGTACTTGCAGCAACTATTATTACTGGGCTTTCACCATTTCTGCCATATAGCGCTTGCATAAGATCAGACTGTTCAGTTTTTGTAGGTAATCCCGTAGAAGGGCCTCCTCTTTGAACATTTACTACTACTAGTGGAAGTTCAGTAATCATTGCTAGCCCAAGCGCCTCTCCTTTGAGGGCTAGTCCTGGTCCTGATGTTGTAGTAATGCCTAGAGCACCAGCAAAGCTAGCACCCATTGCTGAGCAAATTGCTGCCATTTCATCTTCTGCTTGAAAAGTTTTTACTCCTAGATTTTTATGTTTAGATAGTTCATGTAGGATGTCAGAAGCTGGCGTTATTGGATATGACCCTAGAAATAATTGAAGATTAGCTTTCTCAGCGGCAGCCATAAATCCCCAGGCAGTCGCTTGATTCCCCATAATATTTCTATAAGTGCCAGGTGGTACTTTAGCAGGTAAAATAGTATATGATGATGAAAAAGCTTGAATTGTTTCCGCATAATTATATCCGTCATGCAAGACTTTAATATTAGCGTTAATTATCTCAGGTTTTGATTTAAATTTCTTTTTAAGGAAATTTTCAGTTTGTTCCATTGGACGATTAAAAAGCCAATAAACAATACCAAGGGCAAACATATTTTTACTTCTTACTATACTTTTTCCATCAAGGCCAGAATCTTTCAATGATTCTCTTGTCAAAGAAGTGATAGGAGATTCAATAATATTGAATCCCTCAAAGGAGTTGTCTTCTAAAGGAGATGTTTCATATCCGGCTTTTTCTAAGTCCCTTTTTTCAAAACTATCAATGTTTACAATAATCGTTCCCCCCTTCTTTATAGAGTTCTTATTTGCTTTTAATGCCGCTGGATTCATAGCAACTAATACATCAGCAATATCTCCAGGGGTGTTAATTTCTGTATTTCCAATATGAACCTGGAAGCCTGAAACGCCAGGAACAGTTCCCTGAGGGGCTCTAATTTCAGCAGGGAAATCTGGGAAAGTTGCCAAATCATTACCTAATAGTGCTGATGTGTTAGTAAATTGTGTGCCTGTAAGTTGCATTCCGTCTCCGGAATCTCCTGCAAATTTAATAACGACCTTATCTAGTTCTACTGTTGCGTTTTTTGTACTCATTTTTTATGTTTAGGTTGAGTTAGAAATTGCATGCAAAAATACACACCTTATTAAAAACAAAGCATGTATTTTATCTTTTTTTACACATTATTTAGAATGTCTATTAATTTCAGATAAGTATAAGATAAAACAAAAAAAAGGAATAGTTTTGCAACTTAGAAATTAATAAATAAAATTATGGCTATTAGAATAACAGATGACTGTATAAATTGTGAAGCTTGTGAGCCGGAATGTCCGAATAATGCTATTTATGCCCCAGATGAAGCATGGAAATTTTCAGATGGAACGGGTTTGAGTGGTGCTATTACTCGGCCAAATGGGAGTGCTGCAAATGCAGATGATGAAAAAGAAGATGGCGGATTTTCTGATGAGTTCTTCTATATTGTAACGGATAAGTGTACTGAATGTAAGGGATTTCATGATGAACCACAATGTGCTGCTGTTTGTCCAGTAGATTGTTGTATACTTGATGATGATAATGAAGAAACAGAAGATGAATTGCTAGCAAAGAAAGACTGGATGCACTTATAAACACAGATTCTTGAATTAATAAAAGAAAAGCTTCCATTGGAAGCTTTTTTTATTTGAGGGTGTTTAATATTTTTATTTGCCAGTTAGCTAAATCTTTTTCAAATTCTTTATCAATCCAATTTTTTACTTCTTCATTTTTATACAATAATTGTAAATACTTTTTGGCAGGAGTTCTTAATCTTTTGTTAGGGTTGTATAAAGCATCCAACAAATTATTTATCAAAATTTCATCATAAAGGGTTTTGGATTTTAGCAT
>CATMIT010000010.1 GCA_950069165.1 uncultured Flavobacteriales bacterium | reverse complement strand
AGATTATTTTACTGATCCTTTGGCTTTTTCTGCTCTTCATTCAAAAGTTTTTACTCCATATTGTGCGAATTCTGGATGCCATGATGGTGCTTTTGAACCAGATTTCAGAACCATAGAAAGTGCTTATAATACTCTCATTTACCCCCCAATCATTAAGAATGATCCGCAAAACACTTATACATATAGAGTTACGCCAGGCAATGCTGATATGTCTGTGATGTATAAAAGAATGCTAATTGATATTGATGGTTTATCTGGCATTATGCCACTAGATGCATCAATTGAATATGATCCAGGACAATCACATGCTTGGCATGGCGTAAAGGATGAATATATTTTAAATATCAAAGATTGGATAAATGGAGGAGCAAAAGATATGTTTGGAAACACACCTCAACAAGCTAATTTACTTCCAAGAATGAAAGGAATGTTAGCATACATTACAGGGCAAAGTACAATTCTAGCTAGGGATGGTTCTAGAGGTTCTATTTTTGTTCCTTCTTCTACTAGCTCTCTTGATTTATGGTTTTGTGTAACGGATGACCAATTAGTTGGAAATCAGCTTACTTATAATAAGATTAAGTATTCCACTTCTCTTTTTAATTTTGAGCTTCAGCCAGAATTTAGCTTAGATCTACAATCCTCTCCTTTGTTGGAAAATGGTTATTATGGAGCTCAGATTGTAGAATATTACCACAAATATATTTTGGATGTTAGTAGCTTTAATGTAGGAAATATCATTTTTGTAAAAATTTACGTGCAAGACAATGTAAATAATGTAACTGAAATCCCAACAAATGGTAGTGAGTATCAAATTGTAAAATACTTTACTTTGGAATTCATATAATGAAAAGTTTAAAATACATACTTGTTGCCTTATTATTATTGGCTTTCTCTTGTAAGAAAGAAGAGGTCAATCCGGAATTCAGAATAACTTTAAAAAATACTACTCCAACAAATTTACAGGAGTTTCAAGAAAATGTAATGGTAACAATTGAATACCAACATCCAGAAGGCTTTATGGGTTTTTCCGATCCGGATTATTTATCTTTAGAAATTCATGATAGTAGATTACCAAACCCTGATTTTTATCATTTACAACCTCTTTCTCCCCCAAACCAAACCATCTCTATTCAAGGTACTATTAATATAGAAATTGATTCTCCTTTTCGCTTTGGAAATGGAGATAGTGAAAACTTAACCTATGCTATTCGAGTACAAGATAATAAAATGAAATGGAGCAATACGGTTACCACTCCTATAATAACGGTAAATAAATAATGGGTAAAATAAGGTTAATCTTTTTAATCAGCATGCTTTTCGGATTGTCTGTTTTTGGGCAATATACCATGACCACCCAAACTGTAACAGCTTGTGAGGGTACTTTAACAGATAGTGAGGCAAATACTGTTAATCCTGGATATTATAATCATAATGAAAATTATAGTTTTACTATTTGCCCGCCAAATGCGGTAACTATTACCATTACTTTTACCTTTTTTGAAACTGAACCAACATATGATTTTGTTAGAATTTTTGATGGCCCAGACACCAATTCAACTCTCATAGGAGGTCCATTTTCTGGTACAACTATGCCGCCTGTTGTAGTTTCTAATGGGTGTATTACTATTAACTTTATAAGTGACAATAATGTAACGGCAGAGGGCTTTGCTTTAAATTGGGTAGCAACTGTTTCACCTCCATCTCCGCCAAACATTTCTCTTCCAATAAGCCCAACATGTAGTACAAATGTATTAACTATCGTTCTTGATCAAAATATACATTGCGATTCGGTTACTACAGCAATTATCAGTGTAACAGGACAAATAAATCAAACGGTAAATGCAGTCGCTATTAATTGCGTGAATGATTCTACAAATACCATACAATTGAATCTTTTACCAGGGCTTAACCAAAGTGGAGCTTATTCTATTTCCTTTGAAACTTTTTATAAAGATGCTTGTGATAGTATTTGGATACTTAATTCTACTCTTAGTTTTGTGATAAATGATTGCCCTTTGCAAATCAATTTAACGGCTGTTGACGACACTATTTGTATTGGGGATAATACAGATATTTTTGTGCAAGTTTCTGGCGGAGATTCTACCTCTTATAATTACAATTGGATTCCCTTATTTCCAGCAAATGCTGGTCCTCATAATGTTGCACCAATTGTAACAACCACTTATTATGTAACAGTTGATGATGTGGGTCCGGCACAAGCACAATCGGATTCCATTACTGTTTATGTATTACCCTTACCAGTTCCTCAAAATGACACAACTGTTTGTCAAACTGGTCCTGATTTTAATTTAAGTGCAACACCCACTGGTGGATGGTGGTGGGGTTTTGGAATAGTAAGTGGAGGACAAGGTACTTTTTCTCCAACTACAATAGGAGCTGGAACCCATACCGTTTCCTATGGTTTTTCTGGTTGCTCGGAAACCATGGATATAATTGTATTGCCAATTGATGCGGGCCCAGATATTTCGGTTTGCCCTAATGCGCCAACTTTTAATTTGAATACTTCTATAACAACCCCAGGAGGAACTTGGAGTGGTTGCAATTGCATTCAATCTAATGGGGATGTTAGCGTGGGAGGAATTCCAACAACTTTGGGTGCTATTTATACTTTACCTAACGGCTGTTCTGATACTTTAAATGTAATCATTGAAAATATCATCACCCAAGCAGATGATACCATTTGTCAGAAATCAAATAATTATATTCTGAATTATTCCCCTGTGAATGGTTATTGGAGTTATTTACCAAACTTACCATTACAAACAAGTAATTGTGCTAATGCCATCACTTTATTTCCTTTTTCTGATAATTTTGAATTGGGATTAGTCAATTGGACAAATGATCCCTTAAATGATTTTAATTGGACTATAAATTCTGGAGGAACACCATCATCTGGAACAGGACCAAGTGGCGCTTATGAAGGTATCAATTATGTTTATACTGAGGCTTCATCAGGTAATAACCCATTCAAAAGAGCTGGAATTATAAGTCCTTGTTTGAATTTTTCCGCTTATTCCAATCCCGTTTTACATTTTTGGTATCATATGTATGATAATCCTTCTGGTGGACCTCAACTAACCCAAGACCAAGGTTCGTTCTCAGTTGATATTTCTATTGATAATGGGGTATCATGGACTAATGATATATGGATAAGAAGTGGTAGTCAGGGGAATCAGTGGCTAGAGGCTGCAGTGGATTTAAGTAATTATAACGCTACAGAAGTTTTGGTGCGTTTAAGGGTAATTACCGGGGATTCTTGGCAATCGGATGTAGCGGTGGATATGTTGTCTTTTTTAGGAGGTCCAGTTAGTCCTAATGGAGTGGTATTACCAACAGTTGCGGATTCTGGACTACATACCTTTATTTATAATATTCAAGGATGTTCTGATACGGTAAATATTTATGTAAAACCCATTGATGCAGGAAGCGATATGGATGTGTGTCCAACAATGCCTCCTTTCAATTTAGTTGGAATTCCAGCTGGTGGAAGTTGGACTGGAAATAATATTAGCAATATATTTAATGGTACTTTCAATCCTGCTTTAGGATTAGGAGTTGATATTGTTACTTATTCGTTTGCAGGATGTATCGATACTACGCTTATTTCTGTGCAAGAAACGGATGTGTTTTTAGATACTCTTTTTTCATGTAATGATGGTGCTATTATTAGCTTAGATTCTATTACCATCCCACGCTTGCCGACTTACGGTACTTGGAGTGGAAATGGAATTATCTTTAATAATTATCCTGGGGAATTTGACCCTACACTTGCTGGAATTGGAAGTCATACTATATATTATACCGCCAATTCTTGCTCAGATAGTATTATTTTTGATGTTGTACCCCCAAGCTCACTTACCGATACTTTGATTTGTTCTACTGCTTCCGATTTCTTTTTAAATGCTAATCCAAGCGGAGGGCAGTGGGCAGGGCAGGGGATAGTTAATAATAATACTGGCTTATTTTCACCAACAACAGCTGGGGTAGGAGTGCATGATATTTATTATCAATCTTTAATTGGCTGTATGGATACTACTACTATAACGGTTTATAATAATCCTACATTAAGTATGACTGGGCTGTTGGATAATTATTGTTATTTGGACACCATTATTCAAATAGCAGTAAATCCGACTGGGGGCATACTATCCGGAAATGGAATTACAAATCTTACATTTAATCCTTTAGTTGCCGGTCCTGGTTATCATGTCATTACTTATACTTATGGGGGAGGAACATGTATGATTGATATTGACACGCTTGTGCTTATTGATGATTCATTAAATTTAAATACCTATGCTTCAGAAGATAGCATCTGCTTTGGAGAAACCATTAGTATTGGAGCGAACATATCTGGAGGAATTGGTAGTAATTATAGTTTTTTGTGGGATAATGGATTGGGAAGCAGTTTCCAACATTTGGTTAGTCCAAGTGTAAATACCAATTATAATGTGATTGTTTCTGATGGTTGCTCAGAACCAACAATTGGCAATATCGATATTTTTGTTTATCCAACGTTTACGCTTTCTTTTACTACTAGCAGTAAGGATTGTTATGGAGAAAATGGTTTTGCGAAAGTAAATATTACCGGAAATAGTAATTATACTTATCAGTGGAGCACAAATCCTATACAAACTACCGATAGTATTTATGATCAAGTTTCTAAAAACTATACTGTAATTGTAATGGATAATATATCTGGCTGCACGCTAACCGATACTATTACTATCCCTGGTTATGATAATATTATTGCCAGCTTTTTTGTAAATAAGAAAGATTGTATTTCCCTTTTGGATGGCAGTTTTCAGTTTATTGACAATAGTAATATCAATATCAGTGAGATTTCTGCTGCTAGTTTTTGGAGTTTTGGTGATAGCACTACTCAACCTTATTCTTATGGAACAAATCCGGAACATACTTATTTGGATACTGGGAGCTATATGATAAATTTAGTACTGATAAATAATGGAAATTGCACGGATAGTAGCTCTTTAACGGTTTGTATTTTTCCTGATAATAAAATATTTGTGCCCAATAGTTTTACCCCAAATATGGACCATTGCAATGATGCATTTTTTGTAAAAGGAGTAGGAGGTTTTTATTCTTTCAATATCAAAATACATAAAAGGTGGGGAGGAGATATTGTTTTTAAATCAGATGAAATAATACTTACCGATAGTTATTCGGATGGGAACTTATGTAAGATTCAACAGGAGTTGTATTCCTACTACAAAATGGGAACTTGGGATGGAAAATTAGAAAATGGGGCAGATGCACCAATGGGCGTTTATGCTTTTGTAATTGAATACAAACAATTGGCGAGTTCTTCTACAGAAAAAATTGTTGGAACCATAACGCTAATCAGATAATGTATATTTTACTTTCTTTCGGATATGGAGAAGATATTTTACTCATTATAAGTATTCTACTTGTATTACTTTTACTCCTTGTTTTATTTAGAAAGAAACTGCTTTTCCAGATATTAGCAAAAGCTAATAAATGGCTATTGCCTAGTCTGTATAAAAAGGATATTAAAAAATTGAAAAAAGGCGAAATGCTAATTATGGCTTACCGATATTGGGTAACCAAAAATGCTATTTAGTTTTTAAGTTTTGATTTAGGATTTTCTCTATTATCTCCTTTTAGATGATAGTCAACAAAATAAGAGAGAACTTCCCACTTGCCTAATTTAGATGGAGAAAGTAGAAGTATCTCTTCAACACTATCGGTATTTACATACTGAGATTGGTAACGAATAGTCACATAAATTCCTCTTGGGAGCCCTTCCATTTCTTTTTCCATCTCTGCCAAATAATATTTCCTGGAAATAAACTTTCCTAGTTCTGGCATGAGTTCAGTACTAAAATACGCATTCCATGCTTCAAAATTAGTTTGACTTTTAGTGCTTTCTGAAAGTGTATTCCAACAATCGGTATACTTTTTGTTATTGAGTTTGTTAAGCCAACTTATTGCCATTTTTTCAGCATCTCGCATCTGCTGTCTTTCTGTTTTTTGAGAAAAACTAAAAAGTACAGAAGTAGAAAAAATAAGCAGAAAAATATATCGTTTCATATCTATCATTTAAAAAGCAAAACTAAAAATATAAAGAGATTTAAGACATTTTATTGTATTCAAAAATGAGGAAATCATTCACATCTCTAAAATAGAAGAAATATAATTCATTTAAATGTATCTTGTAACTTATTGAAATTAGGTGATTTATAGTAAATAAAAAAATAATAGTAAAATTTGGAATATTAGATTATTTCTGATTAGTTTTATAATCACCAAAATAGGTATTAACCAAAACCAAACAGATATGGCGTACCAACACAAAAACAGCAAAGGACAGACTTACTATCTGCACTCACAGGAAGTAACGCTAAAGTCATCAAACAAAAAGCAAACAATATTCTTTTTTGCTAAAGATAAGCGTTCGAATGCTTGTGATAAGCCCTCAGGAAAAACGGTAGTAGAAAACCAAAGAACGGGACTACCATTCTTGAAAAAAGCATAGTTTACCTTTTGCTATAATTTACTGAAACCCCAAGTAATTGGGTTTTTTTCTTTCTAATATGGTATTAAAAATTACAAGGGAACAATAAGGAAACAAGCGATTTTAAGCAATTTCTGTAAGAGGAAAAGCCTATTTCTAAGCCAAAATGAAGCCTCTTTTCAAATAATTTTGCATAAAATAAGCTGTATTTATCAACCATTTAAATGATAGGTTTTATGCCTTTAATTCCTATTCTCAAAATAGTACATCCTTATAATTAGCTACTAGGTTAAACTATCTATAATCTACTGATTATCTGTAACTTATATAACATGAAATAAGAAGAAGTTTTTGGAAAAATCAATGAGCTACTAGGTTATGGTTTATTTTATTTATTTTAAACAACCTAGAGTTATTAACAGCTATTTTTTTAACTATTCATGGTCAATTAGGTCAGATTAATATATTTTTTATAAATTGTACAAGATTAAATAACCTAGTATTAACCAAAAAATTATTTATTATGGGCTATGCACATGAAAACAAAAAAGGAACAACTTACTATTTGAATTGTAAAGATGTTACTTTAAAATCAACTGGAAGAGTACAGAGAATTTATTATTTCTCAAAAGATCAAAGAGATACTGCTTGCGATATGCCTTCTGGAAAGAGTGTTGTTGAAAATGACAAAACAGGATTACCATTCTTGAAAGGTAAATAGTCAGCCGCACATCTAAAGATTTAAAAAGCCCTGATGAATTTCAGGGCTTTTTTATTTGAATAAATTGGATTTAAATTTCTGCTTTGTAATGTGCGTGTTCAATCAGCTCGTCTAGAGTTACCACCTCCAGTGTTTTCTCATTGGTAGCTTCTAATACTACCATTGGAGCGCAATTATTCTGATAAGCTTCTTTCCAACGCAAAGCACACAAGCACCATCTTTCTCCGGCTTTTACTCCTGGAAAATTGAATTCCGGTCGGGGAGTGCTTAAATCATTTCCACTTTCGGTAGAAAAAATTAAAAAATCGGTGGTAGCTATAATACATACTGTGTGCAAACCAAGATCAGTATCATCCGTATTACAACAGCCATCTCTAAAATAACCAGTTAGCGGATTCTCACTACAAATCATTAATGGATCTCCAAAAACATTTTTATTTTCCATGCAAAGAATTTAGACAGCAAAGATATTGCTTTATACAATATGAATGGTAATCTTTTTTAGTATATCTAAATCGAAAAAACCTTTTTGCTATCAAAAATAAAAAGCTGTTTTACAGCTTATTAATAGTAAAACAATATTAGTTTTGCCGACTTAAATTTTGAAAATGGAATCCATCAGAAATATAGCCATTATTGCCCATGTTGACCATGGTAAAACTACCTTAGTAGATAAGATACTTGAGCAATGTAAAATAGTGGACCAAAGGAAAGAACGCACAGAATTATTGTTAGACAGCAACGATTTGGAAAGAGAAAGAGGGATTACTATTTTGTCTAAAAATGTATCGGTAACTTATAAAGGGGTAAAAATTAATGTAATTGATACCCCAGGCCATGCTGATTTTGGTGGGGAAGTAGAAAGGGTTTTGAAAATGGCAGATGGGGTTTTGCTTTTGGTAGACGCCTTTGAAGGAGCTATGCCACAAACGCGTTTTGTTTTGGGAAAAGCTTTAGAGTTGGGACTAAAACCAATTGTAGTTGTAAATAAAGTAGATAAAGAAAATTGCACGCCTGATTTGGTGCAAGATGCTGTTTTTGATTTGATGTTTAATTTGGATGCTACTGAAGAGCAATTAGATTTTGAAACCATTTTTGGTTCTTCAAAATTTGGGTGGATGAGCACAGATTGGAAAAAGAAGACAGAAGATATTACCGCTTTATTAGATGCTGTATTGGAACAAATTCCGGAAGCGCCTTATAAGAAGGGGACCGCACAAATGCAAATCACTGCATTAGATTATTCTAAATTTGTTGGTAGGATTGCTATTGGAAGAATTTTTAGAGGAGATTTGGAGCAAGGAAGAGATTATATGCTTTGCAAGGCAAATGGGGGGAAACAGAAAGTCAAAATAAAAGAGTTGTATGTATTTGAAGGCTTGGGAAAAACCCAAGTAAAAACTGCTAGAAGTGGAGATATTTGTTCTATAGTTGGCATTGAGGATTTTGAAATTGGGGATACTATTGCCGATTTTGATAATCCTGAAGAATTACAAAGAATATCTATTGATGAGCCAACCATGAGTATGCTTTTTACTATCAATAATTCTCCTTTCTTTGGAAAGGAAGGAAAGTTTGTTACTTCAAGGCATTTAAGAGATAGATTGTATCAAGAGCTGGAAAAAAACTTAGCCCTGAGGGTAGAAGATACCGATTCAGAAGAAAAGTTTAATGTTTACGGAAGGGGAATTCTGCATTTATCGGTACTAATTGAAACTATGCGTAGGGAAGGATATGAGTTACAAGTGGGGAAACCACAAGTTATTTTTAAGCAGGTTGACGGCAGAAAATGTGAGCCAATGGAAACATTAGTAATTGATGTGCCAGAAGAGTTTTCAGGCAAAGCCATAGAATTAGTAACAAAACGGAAAGGTAATTTGTTAGTAATGGAGCCAAAAGGAGATTTGCAACATTTAGAGTTTGATATTCCATCAAGAGGATTGATTGGACTTAGAAACAATATGCTAACTACCACAGCAGGAAATGCAGTGATGACGCACCGATTCAGAGAATACGCACCATTTAAAGGTGATATTCCTGAAAGGAATAAAGGCTCCTTGATTTCTATGGAGGCTGGCACTTCAACTGCTTTTGCCATCAATCGATTACAGGACAGGGGAAGGTTTTTTGTTAACCCTGGGGATGTAATATATAAAGGGCAAGTGATTGGAGAAAATTCAAGAGACAATGATTTGGAGATCAATCTTATTAAAGGAAAACAATTAACTAATATGCGTAAATCTGGTTCTGATGAAGCAGTGAATATTGCGCCTAAAATTAATTTTTCCCTGGAAGAATCCATGGAATACATTCAAGCAAATGAATACTTAGAAGTAACACCTGAGAGTTTACGAATGAGGAAGATTTCATAAGGCACCTAAACCTAAGCATTTTACAAAATACTAGATATAACAAACAACCACTTTTGTCCTATAATTAATATTATGTTAAATAGAAAATATCAAATAAAAGGGAGCATTTCTCCCCTTTTCATTGTTTTATTTTAATTCTGCTAAAAGCTTCTTCATTTCATTGGATTTATCATAGTCGCCTTTTAAAGCATACAATTGCTTTAAGGAAATGATTGTATTCTTGTCTTCCTTATTAAAATTAAAAGCTTCTTCCATATACGGTAAAGCTTTTGCAAAATTATTATCCGCTTGTTTTTTAGTGCAGTGTATTTTGTATTATTGGAAGTATTACCTGCTTCATCCTTTAATTTCACTCCATAGTTAAAATAAAGTGCCCCCAAGTTATAATTAGCTCCAAATGAACTAGGATTTAATTCAATTGCCAACAAGTAATCTTTCTCAGCCATTGAAATATTTCCTTCCTGGTCGTATATTGTTCCTCTGTTAAAATACAACAAATCGTTTTCCGGATCTAACTCTATCGCTTCTCCTAACTTCCCAATAAGTTCTGCAGTTCTGTTTAATTGAATGTATAGGTTTATTTCCGAATTTATTAAACTCTGATCCTCCTCAAACATATCTCTGCCAAGGGATAAATATTCCAATGCTTTATCCATGTTATCTTCTGCAACATAAATATTACTCATATGAAGATATATTGCTGGTTCGTTAAAGTTAATATCAATTAGTTGCTGCAATAACTCCTTTGATTTTTTGTTGTCCTTCATCTTATTAGAAGCAAAAAAGGAATTATACAAAATAGTTTCTTTGGTTATATTTCCTCTTTTTAGTTGATCTTGCTCATCATGTGGAATAATATCAAATATTGCAACATATAATTTGATTGCCCTTTTGTATTGCCCAATATTATATTCCTCAATGGCTTGATTAAAAAGCTTGTAGGCACATTGAACTAAACTAGAAAGTAGGTCCTCTTTTGCAGTCCATTTTCTTACAACTACCCTGCCCTTATGGTCGGTTTGCAAACATTTCAGATAAGCCTCTGTAGCTTTTAGCACAGCATCCTTATCTAACTCAGTTTGTTTTTGTGCAATCTTTAAATAAATAGGCGCTCTATAATTCCACATCTTTGGGTCGTTAGATGTGCTTTCTGTATTGTAAGCCAGATCAATAAACTTCTTAGCTTCCTCTAACTTTTCCGTATTATCACCCTTATACTGTTTAAATGTAATTGCAGCAGAAGTAACATTATGTTTTTGGGCAACACTGCAAATTGTAATAAAAGTACAAAACAAAAGAAGTGTAATTTTATTCGTTTTTTTAGTATTTAATTTCATTGATTTTGAAATTATATTTCAAACCATCTTTTGATGACTTAAGATTTTCTAATTTCTTCTTAATAAGATATTTGTTTCCTACAATCACAATAGCCATTTTATCAGGATGTATTTTAGCTTTTGCTATAGCATCAATATCAGATTTTGTGATTGAATTTAAGATATCTGCCTGTTTATCAAGAAAGCTTTTATCTAAATCATAAGTTAAGATTTTGTTTAAAAACCCTAATTTTTGATATGCCGTCTCATATTTTAAGGCCTCACCTCCAATAAATGCATCTTTTGTAAATCTCAACTCTTTTTCTGTAATTCCAGTAGTAGTATATGAATTAAACTCTTTAAATATCTCTATTAAAGCACTATCTGTAGCTTCTGTCTTGACGCTAGATAACATTCCAAAAAATCCATTCTTATCTGAAGCGCTAAAAAAAGAATACGCCCCATAAGTCCATCCTTTATCTTCTCTAAGATTCAAGAAAAATCTACCACTCATACCTCCTCCTAATGGATAATTCATTATTTGAGATTTAAAATAATCTCCATCTACATCATACTTATCAGATAAATGGCCCATTACAATAAATGATTGTGAAGCCCCTTCTTTATCTAATAAATAAATCTGAGTCTCATTAATAGATGGGTAATGAAATTCGGAAGGAATCTCTACTTTTTTTGACTCCCAATTTTTAAGAAAATCTATTTTAGAGAGAAGTGTATTTCTGTCAATATCTCCTACCACTACTAATGAGCTAACAAAAGGAGAGTAATTATTATAGTATTCTTGAACATCTGATAATTTAATCTTTTTAATTGATTTTTCTGTAGTCACTCTACCAAATGGAGTTTCTCCAAACAATTGATTGCTAAAATAAGTAAATCCTAAATATTGCGCATTCTTTTTATTTGCCTCCATTCCTTCTAAGGTTTGCTTCTTTACTCTTTTAAAATCATCATTATTAAATGCGGGTCTAAGTAGTTTTTCTTCAGCTATTGCTAGTGTAGCATCTATATTCTTAGTTAAGGAATTAATATACATTGTAGTTCCATCTTCATCAGCAGAGAATGAAACCGAACTTCCTAATTTTTGCAGTT
This sequence comes from uncultured Flavobacteriales bacterium, assembly GCA_950069165.1. GTDB lineage: Bacteria > Bacteroidota > Bacteroidia > Flavobacteriales > BACL11 > DUAL01. Next base: position 13,853 of record CATMIT010000010.1, on the reverse strand, counting down.
CAACACTAATTTCTTCAGATGTATATTTACTTGTGCTTTCACTCATCATGTTTGCAGTCAGTTCAGCTAAACCAGTAAGCTTTTTATCTACCAATAATCCTCCTCCCTCAATTTTTAAACGCATATATACTTTAGGAAGTTCAGATGATTGAGTTCCTATGATTTTAAGGCCATTTTCAAAAGTTTCTTTGTAATAATCTGGAACTACAGCTGCTTTAGCAGGAGCTGCTTTAGGCTGAATATTTCTATCAAAAGAATCTTCAGGTCTATTATACGTTAATCCTACATACTGAGGATCTTCTTTTAAGATTAAATCAGCATTTGGATTCATTGATATCATAGAATCTAGTTTTTCTACAAATGGACTCTTTGGACGAACCTGACAAATTACTGCTTTTCTATTTTTTATATATTTATTAAATACCCTCATCACATCTTTTCTAGTAACATTGTTATATCTTTCTAGTTCAGAAGATATATTATATTTACCTCTACCTAACCATTCCCAAGACGATATAGTGCTAGCCTTTGATGCAATAGACATCTTCATGTTAATGCTTTGTGATTCCATTCCTGTTTTTACCATAGCTAAATCTTCATCACTAAAACCTTTTTCTTCCCACTCTGCAATTGTATTTCTAATATCTGCTTCAATATTATTAAAGTATATCCCAATGTCTTCTTGCCAGTCTGGAAATGAAACTACCTGAAATTGAAATTCACCTGAAATCTCTCTACAAGGATGATTAACGTTAGCCTGTATTGCTTTTTCCGATTTAACAAAATTCCTATAAAAAATAGATTTCTTTCCCTCTCCCATTAATGCAGCAAGCATATCTAGTGGTGCCTCATCTTTATGATAATTAGGAACGGTAGGAAATACCATAAGTGTTAGTGGTAAATACGTATTATCAGTATAGCCAGTATATATATCAGAAGAAAGTCTTGGAACATTCGCCTTCTGTCTTTTTACTTCTGGACCACGCTTGATTGATCCAAAATATTTTTCTACAAGTGGCATAACTTGAGCAGGAGTAATATCACCTGAAAGAGTAAGAATTGCATTATTTGGTCCATACCATCTTAAAAAGAAGTTCTTAAGATCATCTACAGTAGCCCTATCTAAATCATCAACATAACCAATTACTGGCCAATTATAAGGATGAGAAGGCGGATATAAGGCTTGACCTAAAATTTCTCCAGTCATACCATATGGCTGATTTATTTGATTTTGATATTTCTCATTTGTTACAGCATCTCTTTGGTTTTCAAACTTTTTTTCTGTCACCGCATTAAGCAAAAACCCCATTCTATCAGATTCTAACCAAAGAATTTTTTCAAGATTATTACTAGGTACGGTTTGTAAATAAACTGTACGATCAGAAGTAGTATTACCATTCAACTGCCCACCTGCTTCAGCTATAATTCTAGGAGCTACTTCATCTGGAACATGTTCTGAACCTTGAAACATCATATGCTCAAAGAAGTGTGCAAAACCAGATTTACCAGCAGTTTCCCTATTTGAACCAACATGATAAGTTACATGAACGTGCACTATAGGATCTGAATGATCTTCATGAATCAAAACTTTTAAGCCATTAGGCAATTCCCATTTCTCATAAGCAATATCCAAAGGATTTGTACTTGCTGATTTAATCAGAGTTGGCTCAGTTATTTCTTGAGCAACAAGAGTTGATAACGATAGGAATAATCCTATAAATAAATTAGTCTTCTTCATCATTTTCTTCTTTTTGATTGTTATTATTTTCCTCTGTCGTTTCATTAATATCCTCATTGGGAGTTTCATTTTTTTCTTCTGAGATATCCTCATTTTTAACTTCTCCCTCCTCCCCTTCTAAAAGGTCATCTTCTTGCACTTCAAATCTTGAAACTTTAGCAACTGAAGCAATTGAATCGTCTTCTTTTAATCTGATGATTTTCACTCCTTGTGTCGCTCTACCCATCTCTCTTAAAGTATCCACTCTAATTCTGATAGTAACACCCGATTTGTTAATCACCATCAAATCTTCTTCATCTGTAACATTTTTAAGTGCAATAAGGTTTCCTGTTTTTTCAGTAATATTAATGGTTTTCACCCCTTTACCTCCTCTATTTGTTATTCGGTAAGCATCAACTGCAGAGCGTTTTCCATAACCATTCTCAGCTACCACCAATACACTTGATTCTGGATCATTAATACAAATCATTCCTATTACTTCATCCTTATCATCTTTCAATCGAATACCTCTTACTCCTGCAGCAGTTCTTCCCATTGAGCGCACCTTTTCTTCTTCAAATCGAATGGCTTTTCCAGATTTTACGGCCAACATAATTTGAGAACTTCCATTGGTCATTTTTGCTTCTAAAAGCTGATCGCCTTCTCGGATAGTAATCGCGTTAATGCCATTAGTTCTTGGACGGGAATAAGCTTCTAATGTTGTCTTTTTAATAACTCCTTTTTTGGTGCACATTACAATACAATTAGAGTTGATATATTCTTCATCTTTCAAATCTTTCGTATTGATAAATGCCATCACCTTATCATCTGTTGGAATATTAATCAAGTTCTGAATAGCACGCCCTTTTGAAGTTTTACTACCTTCCGGGATTTCGTAAACTTTCATCCAAAAACATTTACCTTTTTTAGTAAAAAAGAGCATATAATCATGGTTGTTTGCCATAAACATTTCTTCTACAAAATCTTCATCACGGGTAGTAGCGCCTCTCGAACCAACCCCTCCTCTACCTTGTGCTCTGTATTCTGAAAGTGAGGTTCGTTTAATATAACCTAAATGTGAAATGGTAATAAGCACTTCTTCATTGGGAATCATGTCCTCAATACTTACTTCTGATGAAGAGTATTCAATGTTTGTTCTCCTTTCATCCCCATATTTTTCTTTTACTTCCAAAAGGTCGTCTGAAAGCATATTTAATCTCAAATCCTCATCTGATAAAATCAACTTATAATGATCAATCCTCTCCATGATTTCTTTATGCTCTTGCTTTATTTTTTCTGTCTCCAGTCCTGTAAGTTTTTGCAGGCGTAAGTCCAGAATAGCTTTTGACTGCAACTCAGATAAAGCAAAATTACTCATCAAACCATTTTTTGCTTCCTCTGGTGTTTTTGATGCACGAATTAGTTTGATAATCGCATCCAAGTTATCTAATGCTATTAATAAACCTTCCAAGATATGTACTCTTTTCTCTGCTTGCTCTAACTCAAATTTAGTTTTTCTTAAAAGCACATCATGTCTGTGAGCTACAAAAAGCTGAATAAGTTGCAATAAATTTAAAAGCTGAGGTCTTCCTTTTACAAGTGCAATATTATTCACACTAAATGAGGATTGTAGTTGCGTGAATTTATACAATTTATTCAGTACAATATTCGGAATTGCGTCACGCTTTAACTCATAAACAATACGCATCCCGTTCCTATCCGATTCATCTCTAATATCAGATATTCCATCTAATTTTTTACTATTTACTAAATCGGCAGTTTTCTTTATCAAATCCGATTTATTAACCATAAAAGGAATCTCCTCAACTATTATTCGTTCTCTATTTCCTACCTCTTCAAAGCGAACCTTTCCTCTAACCACAATTCTTCCTCTTCCTGTTTCAAAAGCGGACCTTACTCCTTCATAACCATATATTGTTCCGCCAGTTGGAAAATCAGGGGCTTTTATATATTCCATTAATTCTGAAATAGAAAGATCTCCTTTTGTTTTAATATAAGCAACTGCCCCATCAACCACTTCTGTTAGATTATGAGGTGGCATATTGGTTGCCATACCAACAGCAATTCCTGTCGCCCCATTTAGCAGAAGGTTTGGCAAACGAGATGGTAAAACGGTTGGTTCTTTTAAGGAATCATCAAAATTTAGCTTGTAATCAATAGTATCTTTATCAATATCCAACAGCATATCTTCCGATAATTTTCTCAGGCGAGCCTCAGTATATCGCATGGCTGCCGGATTATCACCATCAATAGAGCCAAAGTTACCCTGTCCATCAACCAACATATATCGCATACTCCATTCTTGTGCCATACGCACCATTGCATCATACACAGCAGTATCACCATGAGGATGAAATTTACCTAAAACCTCCCCTACTATTCTTGCTGATTTTTTATAAGATGAGTTTGCTCTTATCCCCAATTCGTGCATTCCAAACAAAATCCTGCGGTGAACTGGTTTTAATCCATCTCGAACATCTGGTAAAGCCCTTGACACAATAACTGACATTGAATAATCAATGTACTTTGACTTCATTTCTTCCTCTATATTTATCGGAATTATTTTTTCTCCTAGCGGCATATTTTCGATTGTTTTATATTAAGGAAACAAAGAAAACAAATTTGCGTATTTTAGGATAAGAAAAGGCACTTTATTTCGTTTGTAAGTTATGAACATTTTTTGTTGAAAAAAACAGATTGACAATGGAAAAAATAGCTTGTATTTTCTCTAATTATTGCAGTATGAAAGAAGGCGTTATTTATTAAATTAAAAATTGAGATATGAATACTGAATTTTCAAGCAGGATGAAGGAGGTTTTTACCTATGTAAAAGAAGAGGCTTTACGCCTAGGACATGATACAATTGGCACAGAACATTTGCTTTTAGGAATCATCAGAGATGGAAATGGCACGGCCATAACCGTATTAAAAAGCTTAGGGTTGGATATTAATGATTTGAGAAAAGTAATTGAAAATACCATTATTTCTGCAAACAAAACGAAATCTAAAATAGTAGATGAGGAAAAAATACAATTTAAACGCCAAACTGAAAGGGCTCTTAAAAAATCTATTTTGGAAAGAAAAAAGCTAAAATCGGACGAAATAAAAACAATTCATGTGCTACTTTCTATTTTACTTGATAAAAACAATATGGTAAGCACCACATTAAAACATTTCCAGATAAACTATGATATAGTGCTTGACGAATATTTAGAACTTTATGATGATGTATTGGCAGAATTGGATAGCCCATTAGATGAAGATGATGACGATATTTTTGAGCAAAAAGAAGATGTCAAAAAACCAACAGGAAGCAGTAAATCATCCACTCCTGTTTTAGATAATTTTGGTAGAGATTTAACACAATCAGCAATAGAAGGAGTATTGGACCCAATAGTTGGCAGACAAAAAGAAATAGAAAGAGTTTCTCAAATTTTAAGTAGAAGAAAGAAAAACAACCCTATACTAATTGGGGAACCAGGAGTTGGTAAATCAGCTATTGCAGAGGGGCTTGCCTTAAGGATTGTAAACAAAAAAATTTCCAGAGTTCTATTTAACAAAAGAATTATTATGCTTGACCTAGCTGCACTTGTTGCTGGCACAAAATACAGGGGACAATTTGAAGAAAGAATGAAAGCTGTAATTAATGAGCTCGAAAAGAATCCGGATGTTATTTTGTTTATTGATGAAATCCACACCCTTGTTGGTGCTGGTGGCGCCTCTGGCTCATTGGATGCATCTAATATGTTTAAACCTGCTTTAGCCAGAGGAGAACTGCAATGCATTGGTGCAACTACGCTTGATGAATATAGGCAGTATATTGAAAAAGATGGGGCATTAGAAAGAAGGTTTCAGAAGGTAATGATAGAACCAACTACTATTGAAGAAACCATTGATATTTTGCAAAACATCAAAGAGAGATATGAGGAGCATCATAATGTTACTTACACTGATGATGCTATAAAAGCTTGTGTTCTTCTTACCGATAGGTATATGAATGACAGATTTTTGCCCGATAAAGCAATAGATGCATTAGATGAAGCGGGTTCTCGTGTTCATATTATTAACATAACTGTTCCTGAAAATATTTTACATTTGGAAGAAAAGCTAGAATTAATAAAGAAGAAGAAAGGACAAGTAATTAAAAAGCAAGCTTTTGAGGAAGCTGGCCGATTAAGAGATAAAGAAAAAAATCTTATTGCTCAATTAGACCATGCCAAGGATATTTGGGAAAAGAGCCTAAAGAGTAATCGGGAAACTGTTTCAGAAGATAATATTGCAGAAGTAATTGCTATGATGACAGGCATCCCTGTTCAGAGAATTGCAGAACAAGAAAGTAATAAATTGGTATGTATGGAAGATGAGTTAAAAAAACATATAATTGGACAAGATGATGCTGTAAAGAAAATTGTAAAAGCAATAAGAAGAAACAGAGTTGGGCTGAAAGATCCAAACAAACCGATAGGTTCATTTATCTTTTTGGGAGCAACAGGAGTTGGAAAAACGCATCTCGCCAAAGAACTATCGAGAGAATTATTCGATAGCACTGAAGCGCTTATCAGAATAGATATGAGTGAATACATGGAAAAATTCTCTGTTTCACGCCTTATTGGAGCACCTCCAGGATATGTTGGTTATGAAGAAGGCGGACAGCTTACCGAAAAGGTGAGAAGAAAACCATATTCTGTGATTTTATTGGATGAAATTGAAAAGGCACATCCAGATGTATTCAATCTTTTGTTGCAAGTGTTGGATGATGGACAAATGACCGATAGTTTGGGAAGGAGAATTGATTTTAAAAACACAGTTATCATCATGACTTCAAACATTGGCTCACGCCAATTAAAAGATTTCGGACAAGGTGTTGGCTTTAATACTTCCGCTAAAAAACAAGGTGCCGACAAGCATAGTAAAAGTGTGATTGAAAGTGCACTGAAAAAAAGCTTTGCTCCTGAATTTTTGAATCGAATTGATGATGTTATCATTTTTAATAATTTAACTAAAGATAATATTAAGCAAATAATTGATATCGAATTAGATAGCTTATATAAACGAATCGAAAGTTTGGGCTATAATATTACAATTAGCGAAAAAGCAAAAGGATTTGTTGCGGAAAAAGGATTTGATCAGAAATTTGGTGCAAGACCATTAAAACGCGCAATACAAAAATATATTGAGGACCCATTAGCAGAAGATATAATCAATTCAAATCTGAAGGAAGGAGATACGATTAAAATCAATCTGAATAAAGGAGAAACGGAATTAATTATAAAAGTAGTGAAAGTCAAAAAGAAAAAATCCGAACAAGCAGAAAAAGATAAACTAGAAGGGTAATTCTTCCCCTTCTTTTTCTGTAAGTTTTCTAAAAAGGATTTGCAATTCAGAAAGAATATTCCCAGAATTATTTATTTTTCTACAATCAATCTCTACTACTCTTGCCAATTCACCCATGGTTCCGGTAGTGAAGACTTCATCCGCATTGTATAATTCGGTTATTGAAATATCTTTCTCAATAATTGGAATCTTGTTTTCTTTACACAATTCTATGATTAATCCTCTTGTTATTCCTGGTAAACATGCTTTTGGAAATGGCGTTAACACCATTCCATTTTTTATCATAAATATATTGGTTGAATTTGTTTCTGCTACAAAACCATCCAAATCAAGCATAATAGCATCATCTACCCCTGCATGATTGGCTTCAATTTTTGCTAAAATATTATTGATTAAATTGTTGTGGTGAATTTTGGAATCCAAACACAATGGAGAATTCCTACGAATGTTAGCCGTCACTAATGTCAATTCTTTCCCTGAATAAATGGAGGATTTCCATTCTGCCAAAACAATCAAAGTGCAACCAAACTGATTTAATTTTGGGTTCATTCCAGAAGTGATTTTCCTACCTCTACTCAGTGTCAATCGAATGTGCGTATCCTTTCGCATGCCATTCTCTTTTAAAGTAGCAAAAATGGCTGATTTAATCTTTTCAGCTGAAGGAATATTCTCAATATCCATACTCTTTGCCGATTCCATCAATCTTTTAAGGTGTTTATCTAAGCAAAAGACACGACTATCATATACTCTTATCCCTTCCCAAACCCCATCTCCTCCTTGCACAATACTATCAAAAACAGATACTTTTGCCTGATCTCTATGCAGTAATTCTCCGTTAATCCATACTTTAATATCCTTATTCCTGTCGTCAAATTCTTGTATCATACTGTAATTGATTTATTGGTTAAAAACTCATAGTAAGGCTGACACTTTTCTGAAAGTTCTAAATTACTATTTTTTAGATTAATTTCTTTTTCAATATAGGGTAAAAATCCTGTAGAATTATGGACGTTTTTATACCAATATTTTGCCCAAATACCATCCTCTTTTCTGGCTCCTTTTTCCCATTTTAACATTTTTTCTTCAAATGGAATTTCTAACAACAAACATAGTTTTTGTAGTGCTAATTTTGGATTTTTTAATAAATATTTTGAGTCTAAAACAATAGGACTATTATCGATACTCACCAATTGATTGTACAATTCGTATTGTTTTTCGATCCCTATATCTTCCATCTTAGGATGGGGAATTACTTTACAGTAAGATGCAATTATTTCCTTAGGATGTCTAATAAAAATAATATTGCTGACTTTAGATAAAAAATCAGTATTTATATTAATGAGAAAATGAGCCATTAATTTGTAAAAACTTATTGGAGCATGTTCTGTTAAAATAATACTATTCACTACCTTATTTCCATCATTTTCTTGGGATTCAAGCACCTTTTCCCTGTAAGGATGAGCAACTCCAGATTGCAATAAATAATGTGCGTAAAGGGGTTCGTCAAATACTTTAGTATCTATTCTTTGTGCAAAAGAATACATCAATGCTGTTGAAACATTTCTGGGGCAGGACCACAAACAAATTCTCTTATTCATAAAGGCGAAAATAAAAAAAAGGTAGATAAACGGTTTTCTTTTATTATTTATTTATCATTTCGACAAAAAGCACTGATGTATTTCGAATGACCAGAGGTAAAAGATTGGTGCATTTTACTGCCTTCAACGGCTGCAAAGGATGCTAGTATTTTTTTAAACCAAGCAAATTTAAATTTAATTATTGCTTTTTCTGTCTTTCGACATTCGAATGGTAGCCTCAATTATATTAAAAGTAATGTCTTTGTTAGATATTAATCTTAGTCCATTGGAATTTAATTGATTAAGTAATTCATCTATGCAATCCTCTTTTCTTAAATCACAGAAAAGAAAATAACTCCCAGCTTTCAAAACACGTCTGACTTCCTGTAAAAATTTATCCATTGAAGCATAACAATGAGAAGATTCTACATTTATCACTGCATCAAAAGTATTGTCATCAAAAGGTAGGTTTTCAGAATCACCGACTTTGAAAAATAAATTATTCTTGTTGTATATCTGATTACAAATAGCAACTGCTGTTGGAGAAATATCAATACCATATATTTCTGTAGGATTAAGGTAATTTGAAATATATGAAGACCCCCCTCCTCTTCCCGATCCTACTTCTAGAACTTTTAGCCCTTTTAAATCTAACGGTGAGGTGACATGATGATACAATTGAATAGAATACCTGTCTTTTTCATCTTCAGGATTTAAATTCAGATTCAACTCAGAACTGAAATACCCATAATTCATAAACTTTAAATCAGGATCTGGTACTCTACTTGCAAAAATAGTATACCATCTTTTCCAAAACCACTTTTTCAAACTTGGAAAAAGTTTAAAGATGTAATACGCTATTTTATATAGCATATTACTTTCTAAAATCTTTCATGTAAATCGCCATGGCTTCCTCACTCATTCCCATAAAGGAGAATCCTCCATCATGAAATAAGTTTTGCATGGTAACTTTTCGAGTATAATCAGAAAATAAAGAAATACAATAATCGGCACAATCATCAGATGTTGCATTTCCAAGTGGCGCCAAATCATCAGAGAATTTATAGAATCCATCAAATCCAGCAACTCCACTTCCAGCAGTTGTATCTGTTGGTGATTGAGAAATGGTATTTACTCTTACTTTGCGTCTGACACCATAGTGGTAACCAAAACTTCTAGCAATGGATTCTAAAATAGCTTTATTATCCGCCATATCGTTATAAGTATGAAAAACTCTTTGTGCAGCAATATAAGATAGACCTACAACTGATCCCCATTGATTTAAGGCATCCAACTCCCAAGCCGCTTGCATGGTTTTATGAAAGGAAAGTGCAGACACATCATAGCCCTTCATGGTCCAATCGTAATTTTGCTCATAGTATGCTCTTCCCTTGCGTACATTTACCGACATGGCTATGGAGTGTAGTACAAAATCAATTTTTCCGCCTAATTTTTCCATGGCTACTTCATAAAGTGCTTTTAAATCTTCCATGGATGTTGCATCAGCAGCTATCACTTTTGAGCCCGTTTTTTCTGCTAATTCATTAATTGTACCCATTCTAAGAGCAATTGGCGCATTGGTTAATACAAATTTAGCTCCCTCTGCATGCGCATGTTCTGCTACTTTCCAAGCGATAGATTTGCTATCCAATGCTCCAAAAATAATCCCTCTTTTCCCTTTTAAAATATTGTTTGCCATTTTATATTATTTTATTTGCAAATATATACTTATTGATTTAATAATTCACCAGCATTTTTGATTGCAATTGCAGTGATTTTTTCCCCACTCAGTAGTTTAGCCAGCTCATTTACTCTCTCTTCTGTTTTTAATTCTTTGATTAGCGTATTGGTTATGCCTTCTTTTATCTCCTTGTAAATCAAGTAATGTTGATTTCCTTTTGCAGCAATCTGTGGCAAATGGGTAATTGCAATTATTTGTTTTTGCTCTCCTATTTTTTTCATCATCTCTCCCATCAAATTAGCAATTTCACCTGATACGCCACTATCAATCTCATCAAAAATAAGCGTTTCAGTATTTTGGTATTTTGCCGATATGTATTTAATAGCAAGCATCAATCGTGAAAGTTCCCCACCAGAGATAATACTACTTAATTTCTCTGCTTTTATGCCCTTATTAGCCGAAAATAAAAATACTACTTCATCTTTTCCGTTAGTTCCTAAATTATCTAATTCTTGTAACTCAATACTAAAAATAGCAAATGGCATTCCTAGTTTTTTCAAGATAGATTTAATTTGACTTTCAATATCAGGAATGGTATTTTTTCTGTTTTTTGATATTTTTTTGGCCAAAACCCTTATTTTCTGCTCTTGTTTAATCACTTCATTTTTCAGATCCTCTATCTCAGTATCAAAATTTAACAACTGATTTACTCTATTTTTTAAATCCTCTTTCAGATCAATAAGCTCAGATAATAAATTTTTCCTATGCTTTAAAAGTAAAGAATTGAATACATCTAACCTGGCATTTAATTGAGTTAGTCTTTCCGGATCAGAAACGGATTTCTCTTTCAAGTAAAAAATTTCAGTGCTAATATCTTTTAATTCAATGACTGTTTTCTCAAATCGTTCATTTATCTCAAATAGCTTTTTATTATAATCTGAAATTCCTGATAAATCTCTCACAATTTCAGAAAGCAAATCTAAGGCACCATTTTCTTTTTCTAAAATATTTACTCCCTTATCCAGCATATTAGCAATTTGCTCCGCATTATTAAGCATTGCTAACTCATCCTCAACTTCCTGCATTTCCCCATCTTTTAATTGGGCATTTTCCAATTCCTCTAACTGAAAAGAAAGAAATTCTACTTCTGATAATGATACTTCTCCTTTTTCAATAAAAGTTTTTAGATTGGTTTTTAGTTGTAAGTATATGGCATACCCCTCTTTATATTCTTGTAAAAGTACATCATGCCTGCAAAACTGATCGAGCAAAAATAGCTGATTATGCACATCCTTTAAAGCTAGGGATTGGTGCTGAGAATGAACTTCAATAATACCACTACAAAAAGATTTCAAGATGGAAAGATTTACTGGCGTATCATTGATAAAAGCCCTGCTTTTTCCAGAAGGCGAGATTTCTCTTCTTAGAATTGTTTCTCTCTCAAAATCAAGATTATTCTCCTGAAAGAAGGATTTATATCGTTTTTCTTCTATTGTGAATTTTCCTTCAATGATGCATTTTATTTGTGGATTATTCAAAATAGCAGTATCGGCTCTTTGTCCTAAAATTAAGGAAAGCCCGCCAAGCATAATCGATTTTCCTGCTCCTGTTTCTCCTGAAATTACATTAAATCCATCCTGGAATTGAACAGAAAATTCATCAATAAGCGCATAGTTTTTTATAAAAAGGGTTTCTAGCATTTATTTTCCTTTACTTTGTGCGGTTATGGCTTGATATTTAGTCGAATTAGCAGGATCAATTTCAGTTAAAAGTTTGACAATTCTTGCCTGCTCATTTGGGAAAGCCTCTGAGTAAATCTTAATGATTTCATCCGCTTTTGCATCAAAGAAAATTTTCAATATAAAAGCAGAAGGATTATCTCTGTAAACTCCTCTTAGCTCTTCCAAAGCTTCTGTAATATCATATCGTCCATCCTCTGTTTTTTCTGATAGCATATCCATCCCTACCCTATGATACCTGTAATAACAATTGTGAATTTCTTCATAGCGTGTATCTAATAAATCATGAACAAGCCAGTATCTGTTTTTATCACTCTCAAATGCTTTCCAACCGATTTCTCTGGCATTTTGTGCATTATTCACAATATTTTGTGCTTTAATGTAATAGGGTGCACCACCATATTCTGAGAAAGTATCAAAGTCAAGCCCTAAAACGATATAAACATAGTAAGCCAAAACAGAAGTTAAATTAGAAAGATGGGTGTTTTCATTAAATTCTAAGGATTGGTATTCTAAATAGCGAAAGCGGAAATTGTTATCCAAATAATTAAGCATTGTCGATTTGTAGGAAGTGCCATAAATTGGGCGTGTACTCTGAATTTGAATAGATGCTTTGTATTCATCATTCGAAACTTTTTCCTTAATGTTTATCAAAAAAGTGCATTCTATTCTTTCTTCATTTTTTACGCTTGCATCTGTCCATTTAGTATTATTTACAAACTCATAAATAGCAGTTTGCAGAGTTTGGAAAACCTTCCTGTCAGAGGTTTGAATTTGAGAAGCGTTTACCTGAACATTACAGAAAAGCTCTTGTGCATTAACACCATGAGAAATCCACATTAAAATAATAAACAAGATTTTTTTCATGATATTTTTAGTATGATTTTACTGATAATGTCTTTCGCTACTTCTCTTTTATGTTTTAACTCAAATTCCTCTATTTTATTATCTTTTTCAATAATAGTGATTTTATTAGAATCATAGCCAAATCCTGCACCTTTATCATTTAAAGAATTTAAAACAATCCATTAAAAATGATGAAAAAGCGTTTTAAAAGTTGAAGTCGAGGTTATTAATCAACGCTTAGACAACCGATAAATTTCACAAACTGAAGCAGATCGATTAAAAAAAGAGGCTGCTAATACATGCTTTAAATATTGAAAATCGAATAGCAATTGTAGATAATAAAATTGCGCTTTTAGAGCGTAACGATTATAATTTTGAACTTGAAAAAGAAAATATAGTAGGAATTTCTATCAGTAATAAATCTTTCAATCTACAAAGAAAAAAAAGTTAATAAAGTATGATATTCGCACGTCTAATGATTTGTTATTTGTAATAGGATTTAATAATGCAATAATAGAAGGCGAAAAACTTGACGATTCACCTTATAAACTTGGAGGTTCAGGGTTTGTTGAGTTGGGTTGGAATTGGAAAACACGGCTCTTTAAAAATTCAAATTTTGTACGAATTAAATATGGATTTTCATTTATGTGGAATAAACTTGATATTAAGGATAATAAATATTTTGTAAATAATGAAGGTGAAATTACACTTGAAGATCTTCCATATAACTTAAAAAAGGCAAAGTTTAGAACAACTAGTCTAGTATTTCCTTTGCATTTTGAATTTGGGCCTTCTAAAAAAATTGAAAGAAACACTTATTTTAGATATTCTACTCACTAACAATTTAAAATTGGTTTAGGAGGGTTTGCAGGTTTTAATATAGAAACATTGCAAAAACTTAAGTACAAAAAAGACGGAAAAGATGTAAAAGACAAACT
>CATMIT010000009.1 GCA_950069165.1 uncultured Flavobacteriales bacterium | reverse complement strand
TGCTAATGCTTCAAATTTATTTTCAGCAGTAACAAACGGAAGGCCCGTAAAGTCAGCAATGTATTTTGCTACAACTTCTGAATATCCTTCAGGAGTATTTATTCCTGTTCCAACTGCTGTTCCTCCTAAAGCTAATTCTGAAAGGTGATCCAATGTATTATCTAAAGCTAGTAAACCATGATCCAATTGCGACACATACCCTGAAAATTCTTGTCCTAAAGTAAGTGGAGTGGCATCCATCAAATGCGTTCTTCCAATTTTTACCACATTCATAAAACTATCTGATTTCTTTTTAAGCGTATTTCTTAATTGTTCTATTCCAGGGATTGTTGTTTCAACAATCATTTTGTAAGCTGCAATATGCATTCCTGTTGGGAAGGTATCATTTGAGCTTTGCGATTTATTTACATCATCATTTGAATGAATAGTTTTTTCAGAATCTTCCAATTTTCCTCCAGCAATTACATGGGCACGATTGGCAATTACTTCATTTACATTCATATTACTTTGGGTGCCGCTTCCTGTTTGCCAAATTACAAGTGGAAACTGATCGTCATGCTTGCCTTCCAGAATTTCATCACATACTTTTGATATCAAATCTCTTTTTTCTTCAGAAAGAACACCCAGTTCACAGTTGGTATGGGCTGCTGCTTTTTTAAGGTAAGAAAAACCATAAATAATTTCTAATGGCATACTAGCCGGATCACCAATCTTAAAATTATTTCTACTCCTTTGGGTTTGGGCTCCCCAGTATTTATCAGCAGGAACTTTTACTTCACCCATTGTGTCTTTTTCTATTCTATATTTCATTATAAAATGTTTTGATAGTTTTAATTCTTGTTGTTTCTTTGCTCGCAAAGTTAATGATTATGAAATTTCTAGGATTCTTAATATTTTTATTTGTTTTTTTAATGGCATTTTGGGCTATTATATTTCTTTCTGGCGTCATTCCTTATATGATTTTTGTTTGGGCTAAAGAAGGTAAATTAGAAAACGATCAACTTCCATCTTAAGTCAGTAAATCTAATACTTTCTTGGGTGGTCTTCCTATTATTGCCTGTCCATTTTTCACAACTATTGGTCTTTCAATCAGTTTAGGATTCTCTCTCATAGCATTTATTAACTCCTGATCAGTCATTTCCTTTCCTTTATAATTTTCCTTCCAAATTATTTCATTAGTTCTAATAAGTTCAATTGCTTTTATGTTTAGCATTTCTAAAATTGATTTCAAATCTTTAAAAGAAAGACTCTCTTTTAAATATTCTATTATTTCAACTTCTTGTCCGTTTTCTTGAATTAGAGCAAGTGTTTGTCTGCTTTTACTGCATCTTGGGTTGTGGTATATTTTCATTTATTTATTAGTAACTGGAATTTTTACATTGCTACACTAATTATTTCTGTCCAAATTCCATTAAATACGCTTTTATAAAAGCATTTAAATCTCCATCCAATACTGCATCTGGATTTGAAGATTCATAATTTGTTCTTAAATCTTTCACCATTTTATAAGGATGCAAAACATAATTTCTGATTTGTGAACCCCATTCAATTTTTTTCTTATTTCCTTCTAATTTATCTTTTTCTTCTTGTTTTTTTCTTAGTTCTAATTCATACAATTGAGATTTTAAAAGTTTTAATGCTTTGTCTTTATTTTCTAATTGCGAACGAGTTTCAGAGTTTTCAATAATAATTCCTGATGTCTTATGTTTCAACCTCACTGCCGATTCAATTTTATTCACACCTTGCCCCCCAGCACCGCTCGAACGAAATGTATCCCATGAAATAGAAGATGGATCAATCGTAATATCAATACTATCATCTGCCAAAGGATAAACAAAAACAGAAGCAAAAGAGGTGTGGCGTTTGGCATTGGAATCAAAGGGTGAAATTCTGACCAATCGGTGAACTCCATTTTCCCCTTTTAAATGACCAAAAGCAAAATCGCCATCAAATTCAAGCGTAACAGATTTGATGCCTGCCGGCTCTGCTTTTTGCAAATCTAACTCTTTCACTTTATATCCATTTTTCTCTCCCCACATCAAGTACATTCGCATTATCATTTCTGCCCAATCTTGACTTTCCGTTCCTCCTGCCCCAGGATTTATGGTTAAAACTGCTGGTAATTCATCCTCTTGGGCACTGAGCATATTTTTAAATTCCAAATTTGCAATAGATGCTAATGCTTTTTGATGTTGCTTCTCTAAGTCTTCTTCACTTGCCTCATTTTCATTATAAAATTCTTGCAAAACCCCAAGCTCATCCAATTCATTTTCAACCATCTTATAAGTGTTTACCCAAAATTTAAGCTTGCTGATTTTCTTTAAAGTAAGTTGTGCTTTATCAGAATTATTCCAAAAATCAGCATCATGGGTTAGCTTTTCCAAATCTTGAAGTTCTAATTGTTTTTCTTCAATACTTAAAAACTTAAATAGATCTTCCTTTCTTCTATTTAATGCTGAAATTTGTTGGTCGGTAATCATTATTCAAAAGTAATTATTTATCTGACATTTCCTTTAATTTTTCCCAAACCAAATTGGTTTCAAATCCTCTTTTTATTAAATAATTTCCTAACTTAGTTTGTCGCTTGAAATGGTTTTTCTCTTTAATCAATCCGTTTTTCTTTTCTGCCTGATTTTCCAATGCTTTTAAATACTCCTTTTCATCAATTTCTTCCATTCCTTTTTTGATGCAAACTGAGGATATATTTTTCTTTTTTAATTCAAATTCTATTTTTCTTCTGCCCCATTTTTTTATTCTGAACTTTCCTCTACAAAATGAGCGAGCATATCTTTCTTCATCAATAAAACTATCCTTTATCAACTCTATCATAATGATATTTTTGGTGTTTTCCAAAAGTCCCCATTCTGATAATTTCTGTCTTACATCCCATTGGCATCTATCCTGCAAAGCGCAATAATTTTTTATTCTACTTATTGCCACACTTATTTTATAAACTCTTTTGTTTTGCACCGACTCAAAAATACATATTCTTTTACTTTTGCAATATGAAAAATAAAAAAGCAATCAGCTTACTTTTTCTTTCCAATATTATTTCTGGCTTTGCCCAAGGCATCAGCATGATTGCAATTCCCTGGTATTTTGTAGAAATTGTTGGGCGACCTGAAGTATTTGCTACCGCATACATCATCATTACTTTTGCTACTTTTTTTTGGGGATTGTATGCCGGCACTTTAATTGATAGATATTCTCGAAAAACACTTTTTATAATCACAAATTTAGTTTGCGGAATAATTATTGGTTTGGTTGCTGTTGCAGGATTTTTCACTAGTAATACTAACGATTTATTGGTGCTTTTAGTATTCGCAATCACCATTTTTAATTATAATATACATTACCCAAATCTTTATGCTTTCGGGCAAGAAATTACCGAAAAACGCAATTATGGGAAACTGAATTCTTACATTGAAATTCAGGGGCAATCCACAAGTATTTTAGCTGGAGCTTTTGCTGCATTGTTACTTACCGGTACTTTAAATAAAACAATGAATTTAGCTGGATTTACCATCACTTTCCCATTTGAGATTCAGCCATGGAGCATTCATGAAATATTTTTGATGGATGCCATTACTTATATGATAGTGATTTTGATTTTTATGCAAATAAAATATAGTAGAATAGTGACCGATAAAGTAGAAATTGGAACTTTATTTTCACGATTAAAGAATGGTATTCATTATCTGAAAAAGAACCCTCTTATTTTTCGTTTCGGTTTAACCTCATACATGCTTTTCGCGTTCCTTTTGGTAGAAATCCATATTTTATTACCTACTTATGTTCATGATTTTTTACAAGGGAAGGGCGACATTTACGCCTCAGCTGAAGTGTATTATTCACTAGGAGCAATTTTGGCAGGCCTGTTTGTAATTTTGGTTTTTAAACGTTTTAACTCCATAATTGGAATCATCATTTTAATGTTTTTTGTGGCAGTTGCTTTTGCCGGAATGTCCTTTTGTAAATCCCTTTGGTATTTCTTTATTGCAAATCTAATTTTAGGATTAACCAATGCCGGAGTAAGGGTGCTAAGGACAACTTATCTTTTTAATCATATTCCCAATAATGTAATGGGACGAACAAATTCGGTTTTTAACTCCTTAAATATTATGGTTCGTATGTGCTTAATTGGGCTTTTTGCATTGCCATTTTTTACTACAGAAGATAATATTCGTTTTGGCTATTTGATAGGAACCGCCATGATTTTATTGGCTATTATCCCTTTACTTTTACAATATAAAGCGCTAGTAAATTTAGGGAAACCTGAAGGGAATTAGCCCTTTACAATACTGTATTGCAGAAGGTGTAATCTATCATCAGGAGTAATATTAATGAATCGTTTGTATTTAAAACTCCACTTCATCCCTTTTGAAAAGATGCCCTTATTGATGTGGCTTGCGATAAACGGATGGGTAGAAATTGTAATCTTTCCGTTATCCGATTTTTCAACCAGATTTTTGATCTTATTTTCGATAGTGTCTATTAGCAGCAAGCTAGAATCAATTTTTCCATTACCCACACACATGGGACAATTTTCCATAGTATCAATATTCATTTCTGGTCTTACCCTTTGGCGAGTAATTTGTATCAGTCCAAACTTGGAAGGAGGAAGAATATGATGTTTTGCTTTGTCATCCTTCATGCTTTCTCTCATTTTCTCAAAAAGTAGTTTGCGGTTTTTTGCAGAATACATATCAATAAAATCGACCACAATTATTCCGCCCATATCTCGTAATCTTAGTTGTCGGGCAATCTCTACAGCAGCACCTAAATTAACTAGCAATGCATTCTCTTCTTGGTCTTTTTTAGCGTCTACCTTTTTTCCGCTATTTACATCAATCACATGCATAGCTTCTGTATGTTCAATTACAAGGTAAGTGCCATTTTTCATGTTTACAGTTTTACCGAAAGCTGCTTTTATTTGTTTGGTGACATCAAAATTTTGCAAAATGGGTTTTTTTGATTTATAAAGTTTTAATATTTTCTCTTGTTCAGGAGCAATACTTATTAAATAATCTTTTAGTTCTAAATACAAATCTTTGTCATTGACATGAATACTATTAAAACCCTCATTTAGAATATCTCTTAAAATAGCAGTGGCACGATTAAGTTCTTTCAAAATCATTTGAGGTGCTTGTGCGTCTTTAAGTTCTTTAAAAGCACTTTGCCATTTCTTGTATAAAACTTTAAGATTTGAATCTAACTCAATTACTTTTTTTCCCTTAGCAACCGTTCGTACAATCACGCCAAACCCTTCTGGCTTTATGCTTTTTAGAAGACGTTTTAATCGCACTTTTTCTTCTTGTGATTTTATTTTATTGGAAAGAGATATTTTATTGGAAAAGGGAAGTAGAACCATATTTCTTCCGGCAATTGAAATTTCAGCTGTAAGGCGTGGACCTTTTGTTGAGATTGGCTCTTTGGATACTTGTACTAAAATCCTGTCGCCTGATTTGAGAACATCTGTAATTTGCCCGGTTTTATCAATCTCTTTTTCCTTACGGAAATTTTTTAATGAAGCGGTATTGATTTTTTTTGCAATGGTCTTTTGTGTAAATTTCTTGTAAGAATTCACATTAGGCCCCAAATCAAGATAGTGTAAAAATCCATCTTTCTCATATCCTACATTTACAAAAGCAGCATTTAGTCCGGGCACTACTTTTTTTACTTTCCCTAAATATATGTCGCCAACTGAGTAACTATTATTATTGTTTTCCTTATGGAGTTCAATTAGGTGTTTGTCTCGCAAAAGTGCGATAACTACCTCAGATGGCCTAGAATCGATTATAATTTCGAAATTCATGGCTTTTATGATTAAATATTAATAGAAAAAAATAATATTACTTATTTTTATGTCTATTTTTTCTCAAACGCTTTTTGCGCTTGTGAGTGGCCATCTTATGTCTTTTTCTCTTTTTTCCGCTTGGCATGCTATAATTTTTTAATTTCTTTTATTCAGAATTTATTTCTGATTTATTTTTTTATTTTATACTTTCCTTTACCTGCTTAACAAAAACTTTTGCTGGTTTAAAAGCTGGAATATGATGTGCAGGGATAATAATAGTTGTATTTTTTGAAATATTTCTTCCTGTTTTTTCTGCTCTCTTTTTAGGCTTGAATGTTCCAAATCCTCTTAAAAATACGGATTGATTATTGGTAACTGATTCTTTAACTTCCACCATAAATGATTCTACTACGGCTAATGCTGTTACTTTTTCCACACCTGTTTTCTCTGAAATTTTACTTACTATCTCTGCTTTTGTCATTCTTTATTACTTTTTTGATATTAATATAAATAGTTTTATTCTTGCTGTTTTTAATAGCGTGCAAATATATCAACTATTTTTGAATGATGATACACATCATTATGTCTTTTTTTATGAATTATTAGTTTAATTTTCAGTGTTTTATGAATTTTTCCCAGCAAATATTGGAGTGGTACGGCAAAAACAAAAGAAGTTTACCTTGGCGAAAAAGCAAAAATCCCTATAAAATATGGCTTTCTGAAATTATTTTGCAGCAAACAAAGGTGGCACAAGGGCTTCCTTTTTATAACAAATTTATTCTTGCATTTCCTACAATAAAACATCTTGCAAATGCAACAGAAAATGAGGTTTTAAATTTATGGCAAGGTTTGGGTTATTATTCTAGAGCAAGAAATATGCATTTTACAGCAAAGGAGATTGCAGAAAAATACAATGGAATTTTTCCCAATGATTATGAAATAATCCTGAAACTAAAAGGAATTGGTACATATACGGCAGCTGCTATTTCTTCTTTTGCATTTAATCTTCCCTTTGCTGTGGTAGATGGAAATGTAATTCGGCTTTTAAGTCGATATTTTGGTATTTCTACTGCTTTTGATAGCTCGAAAGGGAAAAAAGAGTTTCAACTTTTAGCACAAAAACTTCTTATTGTAGAAACTGCAGCAGAAAATAATCAAGCAATAATGGAGTTTGGAGCTCTGCAATGCATACCGAAATCTCCAAATTGTAGCATTTGCCCTTTGCAAAATAGTTGTTTTGCTTTTAATCATAATCTGCTTGCAGATTTTCCAAAAAAGAAAAAGAAAATCAAAATCAGAAAAAGATATTTTGAATTTTTAATCATTTCAGAAAATGAAAAAATACTAATTCAAAAAAGAGAAACTGGAATTTGGAAAGGGCTTTACCAATTTCCTCTTATTGAAAATGAAGAAGAAAAATCGGAAACGGAAATTTGTAATTCAAAAGATTGGGAAAATTTATTTAAAGAGGGTTATTTAAATATCATTAATATCTCTCCTAGAATAAAACACCAACTCACCCACCAAACCATCTTTGCTCAATTTTGGCATATTGATGCAAAAATCCCAACAATTAAAAATACAATATCCATCCAAAAAAAAGATTTAAAAAACTATCCCATTCCAAAACTATTAGAAAAATATCTTGAAAAAATTGGAATGATATAGCTATTTTACTACATTTGTTAATCACTAAAAACATTTATTATGGCAGGCGTAAACAAAGTAATTTTAATCGGAAATTTAGGGAAAGACCCTGAAGTAAGGTATTTAGATAGTGGAGTTGTGGTCGCAAACTTTTCATTGGCAACCACAGAAAACTACAAAAACAAAGAAGGCGAAAGAGTAAGCCAAACCGAATGGCATAACATTGTACTTTGGAGAGGATTGGCAGAAGTTGCTGAAAAGTGGTTGAAAAAAGGATCTTCTGTTTATATTGAAGGAAAAATAAGAAATAGAAAATGGGAGGATAAAGAAGGAAATACTAGATATACTACTGAAATTTTGGGCGACAACATGACCATGTTAGGCAAAAAAGAGGATAGTTCTGCTGAAAAAACAGAAACAACTCCTGAACAAGAATGTATCCCTCAAGAAGAAAAAGGAGACGATTTACCTTTCTAGATAAATAACACCAAAATTGGAAGAAGAATTTAGTCCGCTTTTACTTAGCATCTTTTTTGATATCACATTACAGCCAATATCAATCGGTATTGCACTTAATTTTATCGTCATCTTACTAATGTTATTTTGCTCCGCCCTTATTTCTGGTGCTGAAGTAGCTTACTTTTCCTTAACACCAAATGATGTTGAAGATTTAAATCAGGAGAAGTCAAAAAAAGCATTATTGACTTTAAAACTTCTTGAAAAGCCGAACAAGCTTTTAGCCACAATACTTATCACAAATAATTTTATAAATATTGGGATCATTATATTATCGACATACTTAACTGCAAGCATTTTTCAATTTCCAGAAAATTCAATTATGGAATTCATGTTTCAAATTGTTGTTATCACCTTTGTAATTGTTCTTTTTGGCGAAATTACTCCAAAGGTATATGCCAACAGAAATGCACTTTGGTTTAGCAAATGGATGAGTATACCTTTAAATTTAAGTAGTAAACTATTCTCCCCACTTAGCTATTTACTTACTTCAAGCACTGCTTTGATTGACAAGAGATTAAAACGAAAAAAAGAAGTGGTGTCAATGGATGAAATAGCAGAAGCATTAGAATTAACTACTGAAACTGATCCGAATGAAGAAGAGCAGAAAATATTAAAAAGCATTGTTGAATTTGGCAATATTGATGTAAAAGAAATAATGAAATCAAGGGTGGATGTTGTTGCGATTGAACAAAAGTTGCTTTTTGAAAAAGTGATTGATTTAGTTGTCGATTCTGGTTTTTCACGAATTCCTGTTTACAAAGAAAATTTTGATGATGTAATTGGGATTTTGTATGTAAAAGACTTAATCCCCCATTTGGATCAAAAAAGTGATTTTAAATGGCAAGATTTAATTCGATCTGCCTATTATGTTCCTGAAACAAAAATGATTAGCGATTTACTAAAAGAATTTCAGTATAAAAAAATTCACCTAGCCATAGTAGTTGATGAATACGGAGGCACCTCAGGAATCGTAACATTGGAAGATATTTTAGAAGAAATTGTTGGAGATATTACGGATGAATTTGATGATGATGGCAATGTCTTTTCCATATTAGATGAGCATAATTTTATTTTTGAAGGAAAAATATCATTGAATGATTTTCTAAAAACCGTAAAAGGGGAAACGGATTATTTTGATGATGTAAAAGGGGATTCTGACTCACTGGCAGGACTTATTTTAGAATTAAAAGGGGTAATCCCAAACAAAGGGGAGGTTATTAAGTTTGCACCTTATATTTTTACAATAGAATCATCCGATAGTCGAAAAATAAAACGAATAAAAGTTCAAATCAAAAAAGATGAATAAGGCAATTAGCATTTTTATTTTAATATTTTTTTTCGCTTGTCAGGAGAATTACACCCCAAAACCAAGAGGATTTTTTAAGCTCTCATTCCCCACAAAAAACTATCAGCAATACGCTCAGAATTGTCCTTTTACTTTTCAATTTCCGACCTATTCAAAAATTGACACCTTAGAAAAAAAGTGTTTTTTCAATTTGCAATTCCCTGACTTTAAAGCGACATTGCATCTAAGTTATTTTCCTCTAAATAAAAATTTGTATGAGCATACAGAAGAATCAAGAGCATTGGCATACAAGCATAGCATAAAGGCAAATGCCATTAGCGAACAGCCATTTATCGACAGAAAAAACAATGTTTTTGGATTGGTGTATGACTATGAGGGAACAACTGCTACTGCTTTGCAATTTTACCTTACCGACAGTACAACTCATTTTTTTAGAGGGGCACTTTATTTTGATACAGAAGTAAATGATTCAATTGCTCCTGTTTCCAATTTTTTACAAGAAGATATAAAATACCTTATTGAGAGTTTTCGCTGGAAAGAAAAATTAGTCCAGTAGTAGCTAGTAAAACCAAAACTGCTACAAGCTGATGCGCCACAGCAAAAAATATAGGTACTCCAAAAAGTAAGGTGATTATTCCTAATACAATTTGCAAACTAATTATTGCAACAAGAACCAATGTAGCTTTTTGTAAAAAAGTCTCTTTTGCTTTTTTCCAGATATAAATTGCAAAAAAGAAAACAAACCATGCAAACAATCTATGGAAAGCTTGTATGTCAAACCCATTATTTAATAAATTAAAATCGGAGGAATTTCTAAGAGTATAACCAAATAAACTTTCTGTAATTCCCGCCCCTTTTGGTAGTAAATATCCTGCTTTCAGTCCTGCTGTAAAAGCCCCATAAATAATTTGAATAACAAGTAAAACAACAAAGCCCTTACTTAATTTATTAATTTTCCTATTTGGAAATTTCTCCTTTTGCCTGATTTCCATTATCAACCAATAAATATATACTATTAGAGCAAAAGCGGTTATCAGGTGAATTGCCAAACGAAAATGACTTACAGCTGGCACATCTACCAAACCGCTTTTTACCATAAACCAACCTAAAAATCCTTGCAAACCACCAAGAAGTAAAAGAAAAATTAGTTGTTTTTTAAGTTTACTGTCAAGCCAATTTTTTTTCCAAAACAGAAGAAAAGGAACGATAAATACCACTCCAATTAACCGTCCTAAAAGTCGGTGCAAATACTCCCAAAAAAAGATGGATTTAAATTCGGTCAAACTCATATCAGTATTTATTTTCTGATACTCAGGAAATTGTTGGTACTTAGTAAAGGTGTCTTGCCACTCTGTTTCATTTAATGGAGGAATTGCTCCGCTAATTAGCTTCCACTCCACTATAGATAGTCCTGAATGTGTAAGACGGGTAATTCCGCCAATGAGCACCATAGCAATCACTAAAAACAAACCACTATAAAGCCAAAGGGATATTATTTTATTTTGTCTGGAATTCATCCGCACAAAAATAACTAAGCTATATTTGCTACCTATTATTTTTATGGAAAAATCGATAAAAAATTATTTAATCCTCATTTTTCTGGCAATTATTTGGGGAAGTTCCTTCATTTTGATGAAAAGAGGATTGGAAGTGTATTCTTACACGCAAGTGGCAGCTTTACGGCTGTTTATTGCTTTTCTTTCTCTTTTGCCATTTATTTTTCGTGCATTTAAAAAAGTGGCTAAAAAACATTGGGGTCCAATTATAATAACTGCTTTTTTAGGAAATGGTATTCCCGCTTTTTTATTTACAAAAGCCCAAACCCACTTAGACAGTTCATTTGTAGGGATACTCAACTCCCTAACACCTTTATTTACACTTTTACTCGGAATTTATTTTTTCAAATCGCGACCAACTAAAATAAATATTTTTGGAATATTAATTGGGCTAAGTGGTGCTTTTATTCTTTCTGCTTCAACATTAGGTGGAGTGCTTTTAATAAATTTCTACACATTATTGGTGGTTTTAGCTACCTTTTTTTACGCAATAAGCGTGAATGTAATACGAAAATACCTTGATAATTTGGATGCAATTTCAATTTCGGCACTTGCCTTTTTATTTGTAGGTCCAGCATCTGGCATATATGTTTTTAGTAGTGATTTTGTCCCTTTACTTAATACTGATGGGGGTGTTAGGGCTCTTTTTTTCATAGTAATTTTAGCAGTTATTGGAACATCTCTGGCAGTAGTTATTTTCAATAGCCTTATAAAAGATTCCTCAGCAATTTTTGCGGCTTCTGTTACTTATCTTATCCCGATTGTTGCTATTTTCTGGGGCATTTTAGATGGGGAAAACATACTTTTCACCCACATTTTAGGGGCAACAATTATTCTTTGTGGAGTGTATCTAGTTAATAAGAAGATGGTTAACTAACTACTGGGACAATTTTTAAAGCTGCTACTTCCAAGGCAAGTTCAGCTAATTTGCTTTTCGTTTTTTCTAAACTTGCAAGAGTTTCATCCTTTGTTTGCTCATATTTATCTTTCATATTATCGAACAAATTGTTGTAATACGCAATACCATCATTCATATTTTCAAAAAAGCGATTAAAGTATTTCTCTTGCTTTTTGTTCCAATCTTTTTTAGCTTCCTCCAATTTGTTTTTAAGGAAGTCCATATACAAATTCAACTCTTTCATAAACATATTTGGTCTGTCAGTTCGAGTCATAAAATTTTCCAAACCGTAAATATGTTTGGTCATATCTTCTAATGACAATAACTTATCAAAATACGCCATATTTGGACCTGGACAAATGGAAACAGCTGTACTTTCCCTAGTTTCAATACCATTACTGACAACGGCTGCGGCTGACAAACCCATACACAAACAAACTTTCTCCGTTATCTCATTGGAAATACCAAGCTCTTCAATTTTATTTTTTTGGTATAAACGAGAAGCCGTGCAAACACCTTTTTCATCATATTCTGTGCTAAAAGCCAAATACCTTCTTGGGCAAGGACTTCCTGGCTTTCCGTCCTTCACTTTTTGTAATTTTTCTGCATCTTTGGATGAATTACGCAAATTATTAAATGGCACTCCAAGTGGCGATACATTACTTAAATATAAATCTTTTTCTTTTGCTTTAACGAGCTGCATCCTTGTTTTGTCGTCCACAGTGGTTACTTCAGGCACCAATAGGAACGGGGTTCCCCAACCAATAGAATCCAACTCATAATGTTTGATTAAGAAATCGTGTTCTTCAGCAGTCCCTACTCCACCTTGAGCTGTTATTTTTAATGATAGGGTTTTTTTAGGAATTACTCTGTTATTTGCCACAAGTGACGCTTTACAAATTGTATAAACCTCTTCAATTAACTCCTCTCGTTTTTCTCTGAATTCCGCTAAAATTGGTCCCATTAAATACCCATCAGTTGCAAAGGCATGCCCTCCGCAATTTAGTCCGGATTCAACTCTATATTCAGAAACCCATAATCCTTTTTTTGCTAAAAATTTTCCTTGAATCAGTGCCGATCGATAATCACTTACTTTAAGCACAATTTTCTTTTTAATATAGCCCTCAGCATTAGGGAAAAAGTCTTTAAATTTTGAAATATAACCATATAATCTTGGATTCATCCCTGCAGAAAAAATAATAGATGATGCTAAATCGCTATTGGCATAACCTCTAAGTGCAGCATGTGCATCATTATATTCTGATGGCAATGCTTCATCTTTAAAAAAGTTTGGCTTATCCACTTTTGTCATAATATTTACATCAATACTTCCCATATTTAGATTCTCTTTTAACCAAGTAGAAATCTCGACCAAATTGAAATATTTTTCAGTAAGTTTATTGAATTCTTTTTTTAATTCAGAGCTATCAGGAAAAGTAGAAAAAAATGTTTTCAAAGATTCTACTTTTTCTTTTGTAGCAGTAGTATATTCCTCATATATCTGGGAAGCTAATTTGTTTACTAAATTTAAGTAAGAAGTGATTCTGTCTGCACGATAATCCTTAGTATTATTTTTAATTTCTTCATATTTTAGATTATTTTTTTCTGTGTAAACTTTTCTTAATCTCTCTAGTAATACATCATCAGCTAAGGCAATTACCGAATTGATACCAAATTGTGCAACTTTTAGTGGAGTATCGGCTGTAAATGCTGTTCCCATTACAGGAATATGAAATGTATGTTGTTGTCTCATTATAAATCTTATGTAAAATGGCTGCAAATGTACGAATAAAGTAACTATTTAGCCAATTATTATTTATCTTTAACTACTAGATGTATGGTGTTTTGGCTTTTTTGTTCTAGGACTAACTCCTTATTTATCAGTAATTTTGCTATGGAATCTTCATCATAATGACGAATGGTATACATGATTAAATTTTCGTTAAAATGAACTTCAAAATTTTCTTTTAAAGCAGTCAATAATGTGGGGACTTTATGCCTGTCATTATCAACACAAACAGAGAAACTAATTGCTGAATTTTGCATCATATTCACCCTTACTCCATACTTAGCAAAAAGAGTGAAAATGGAACTTAAGTGTTCTTCCACAATAAAAGACAAGTTCTTATCAGAAACTGAAATAAGGATTTGATTTTCTTTTACAATGTAGGATGGCACAAATGGCTCCACATTTTCAAAATCACCAATAATAGAACTGTCTTTATTAGGGTTGATGAAAGATTTCACTTCTAAAGGAATAGATTTTCTTTGCAATGGTTGAATGGTTTTTGGATGCATCACTTTTGCACCATAATAAGCCAATTCTATTGCTTCCTTAAAAGGTATTTTCATCAATTGCTCAGTATCCTCAAAAAATCTTGGATCAGCATTGAGCACCCCATCCACATCTTTCCAAATTATGACTTGCTTTACATCAAGTGCAAAAGCCAAAATGGCTGCTGTAAAATCCGAACCTTCCCGGCCCAATGTTGTAGTAAAATTCTCGGAAGTGCCGCCAATAAACCCTTGTGTAATTATTGGAAAATATGTGATTTTATCTTTACAAAAAGTGATGGTTTGCTTCCAATCTATTTTTGCATTTCTGTATTTGTTGTCGGTTCGAATAATACCCCTTGCATCCAACCAAGAATTTTTAAAACCCTTTTCACTTAAATAGGCACTCATAATTTTTGTTGAAAGCATCTCGCCAATCGATACAATCTGATCATAATTAAAAGAAAAATCAGGGTTTGGCTCATCCTCCAACACCCACTCAATTTCAACAAACAGATTATTCACCTCATTATAAATAGAATTATCTGACTCAAATAATGTATCAATCAAATGGGCATGAAAATCTTTTACTACTTTGAGTTTGTTTTCTGCTTTTCCATTTTTTTTCACATAAGCCTCTGTTACTTCTTCCAACATATTAGTAACTTTCCCCATGGCGGAGAATACAATAATCAAACTATCATCCGAATAATCATCTAATATTTCGGCTACGCGCTTTATGTTTTCTATGTCTTTTATGGAGGTTCCTCCAAACTTAAATATTTTTATCATTTTTGGTTTTGAAATTTAAGGATACAAAGTAAAGAATTATTTTTTCAACTTATCTTTTAAAATTTCCGATATTTGCAGAAGATAAAAAGCAAATCATCAATTATGAAAATTGCATTCTTAACTTCTGGCGGAATTGCACCATGCCTGTCCGCATCCATTGGTAGATTAACTGAAAACTACTTGAATAATTATCCAAATACCGAGATTATTGGCTACCTAAATGGCTACAAAGGTTTGCTTTTGGGCAACAGTATTTATTTTCCGAAAACACTAAAAGGGAAAACAGAACAATTTTATGCTTTTGGCGGTTCTCCTATTGGAAACAGTAGGGTAAAACTTAAAAATATAGAAGATTGTGTAAGCAAAGGATATGTAAAAGAAGGAGAAAATCCATTGGAAGTGGCGGCCAATCAGTTGGTAAAAGATGGAGTAACCATTTTACACACCATTGGAGGTGATGATACCAATACCACTGCTGCTGATTTATCCAACTATTTGAAAAAAAATAATTATGATTTAACGGTAGTCGGCTTACCTAAAACAGTGGACAATGATGTCTATCCTATTGCACAAACATTAGGGGCTTGGACGGCAGCCGAACAAGGCGCTATTTTCTTTGAAAATGTAGTAGGTGAAAACACAACATCTGACAGGCAACTCATCATTCATGAAGTAATGGGCAGGCATTGTGGATGGCTTACGGCTGCAACTGCTTTGGAATATCGCAAGCGATTGGGGAAAATGACATTCATTCCAGAAGTAGGAGTGGTAAAAGAAAAATGGGAGGTGCATAGTGTCCTTTTGCCAGAAGAAGAAATTGACTTTGACAAAGAGTGTAATCGCCTTAATAAAATAATGGACCAATACGATTGCGTGAATGTATTCTTATGTGAAGGTGCAGGATTAGACACCATTGTAAAAGAAACAGAAAAAGCGGGGGAAGATGTTTTAAGAGATGCTTTCGGCCATGTAAGGTTGGACGATTTGAACCCAGGACAGTGGTTTGCCAAGCAATTAGGAAATAGGTTAAAAGCCAATAAAGTTTTGGTACAAAAAAGTGGTTATTTTGCGCGTTCGGCAAAAGCAAATCAGCAAGATTTAGATTTAATTTTTGAAGTTGCTGATAAAGCAGTAGAAAGTGCAACAACTGGAATTAGTGGAGTAGTCGGCCTAGATGAAGAGGACAACAACAATCTTACATGCATTGCATTCGGCAGAATAAAAGGAGGAAAACCATTTGATACTTCACAGGATTGGTATCAAGATATGATGGGGGAAATTCGCACTATAAAATAGTTTTTCTTGAAAGCCCCACTACTTTCCTATTTTGGCCAGCCAAAAATTGCTTTAAAACTTAAAGAATGTATTGCTGAAGAAAAATCCAAAATTTGGCTGAAAGGGTTGGTGGGTTCTTCCTTTGCCTTGGCATCATCTGCAACTGTTAGAGAAAGTAAAAGACCACATCTTTTTATTTTTACTGACAAAGAACAAGCCCAATATTTTGTAAATGAAGTAGAAGCCCTTCTGAATAATGAAGTGTTTTTCTATCCCGCATCTTACCGTAGGGCTTATCAGTTTGAGCAGACGGACAATGCCAATATTTTGCTCAGAGCAGAAGTGCTCAACAAACTCAACAACAAAAGAAATCCTATTATTATTACTTATTCTGAGGCGCTTTCAGAAAAAGTGGTGAGCAGAAGAGAATTAAAACGGCAAACAATCACTATTAAAATTGGGGATTTGCATGAAATTGAGGAGTTAGAAGAACAATTATTAAGTCATCATTTTGAAAAGGTTGATTTTGTAATTGAGCCCGGACAATTTTCCATTAGAGGTGGGATTGTAGATGTATTTTCTTATGCAGATGAGCACCCTTACAGAATTGAGTTTTTTGATATTCAGGTGGAAAGTATTCGCTCCTTTGACATCAATACTCAACTATCGATTGATACAAAAAATAAAATCGATATTGTGCCCAATACGGAGGCCAAGAAAACAGATAGCAAACATGTGAGTTTTCTGAATTACTTGCCTAAAAATGCAGTGATTTGGGCAAAAGACATTGCATACAGCAAAGGTATTTTGGATGATTATTTCGCTAAGGCAGAACAGCATTATAAAGAGTTAGAATCAATTGAAACTAAGCATCAAAAACCAGAGGAACTTTTTACTTCTGGAAGCAATTTTTGTGAGCAGTTAAGCGATTATACCATTATCGAACAAGGACATACTAACTTCTTTACTCCCAATCATAAATTAGAATGCAATACCCAAATTCTGCCTGTTTTCAATAAGCAATTTGATTTGCTAAAAGCAGATTTAATAGCCAATAATAAAAAAGGAATAAAAAATTTAATCCTTTGTTCATCTGAGGAACAAGAAAAAAGATTTGATGCAATTTTTGAAAATGCAGAAGAGAAAATTCAGTATCAGTGCATCCATTTTTCTTTACATCAAGGCTTTATTGATATCGATAATAAAATGGCCGTTTATACCGATCATCAACTCTTTGAAAGGCATCACCGATTTATTTCAAAAACCAAATTTAGCGACAAACAAGCCATTACCCTCAAGCAACTTACCAATTTGCAAATTGATGATTTTGTATCGCATATTGACCATGGGATAGGACAATTTTCCGGGCTACATAAAATTGACAATAACGGCAAAAAACAAGAGGTCATAAAACTAATATACAAAGACGGAGACATCCTTTATCTCAGTATTCACGCCTTGCATAAAATTGCAAAATTTTCAGCAAAGGAAGGACATCAACCCAAAATCCATCAGTTGGGAAGCCCTCAATGGTTAAAAACAAAAAACAAAACCAAGGCAAGGGTAAAACAAATTGCGTTCGATTTGATACAATTATACGCCAAACGAAAAACACAAAAAGGATTTGCTTTTTCTCCCGATACATATTTGCAATATGAATTGGAGGCTTCCTTTATGTATGAAGATACGCCCGACCAAAGCAAAGCCACAGAGGAACTAAAAGAAGATATGGAAAAAGATACACCAATGGATAGGTTAGTCTGTGGTGATGTTGGTTTTGGTAAAACAGAAGTGGCAATAAGAGCTGCATTTAAGGCGGTGGCTGATAGTAAGCAAGTGGCTGTACTGGTCCCCACCACTATTCTTGCCTTGCAGCATTACAAAACATTCACCAAAAGAATGAAAGATTTCCCTTGCAATATTAATTACATCAATAGATTCAAAACCAAAAAAGAGCAAACCGAGATCCTAAAAAAATTGGCTAATGGAGAAATTGACATTTTAATAGGAACACATAGAATTGTTGGAAAAGATGTAAAGTTCAAGGATTTGGGATTAATGATAGTAGATGAAGAACAAAAATTTGGTGTAAATATTAAAGATAAACTCAAAACCCTAAAAACGACTGTCGATACCTTGACCTTAAGCGCTACCCCAATTCCAAGAACTCTACAATTTTCTTTACTAGGTGCAAGAGACATGTCCATTATCAACACTCCTCCACCTAATAGACAAAGTATCGAAACTAGAATTATTGGTCTGAATCAAGATATTATAAGAGATGCCATTAGTTATGAAATGAGCAGGAACGGCCAAATATTTTTTATACATAATCGGATAGAAAACATTAAAGAAATAGCAGGATTTGTACAAAGATTGTGCCCTGATGCAAAAATAAAAACCGGACACGGACAAATGGTAGGTAATCAAATTGAACAGTTGATGGTTGACTTTATGGAAGGAGAATTTGATGTGCTTATTTCCACCACCATCATTGAAAATGGCGTTGATATTCCAAATGCAAATACCATAATAATAAATAATGCCCAAAACTTTGGACTGAGTGATTTACATCAAATGAGAGGAAGAGTTGGGCGCTCCAACAAAAAAGCTTTTTGCTATTTAATCAGCCCTCCAACACATCAAATTTCAGCAGAAGCAAAAAAGCGACTTACCGCTTTGGAACAATTCTCCTATTTAGGAAGTGGTTTTAATATTGCAATGCGCGATTTGGATATAAGAGGCGCGGGCGATTTGCTGGGTGCTGACCAAAGTGGTTTTATTAATGACATTGGTTTTGAGATGTATAAAAAGATTTTGGATGAAGCAATTGAAGAGTTAAAACAGGAGAAATTTCAGGATTTATTTAAGGATGAAAAGGAGAAGTTTTACATCAAAGATTGCGCTTTGGATACAGATTTAGAAATCTTAATTCCGCAGGATTATGTGAGTAATATTGAAGAGCGATTGAACCTTTATAAACAGTTGAATAGTTTTAAAAAGGAAGAAAAAATCACCTCTTTTGAAAATGAATTGGAAGATCGATTTGGTAAAATACCCAATATTGTTTATCAGCTATTTGACGCCTTGCGTTTAAGATGGCTGGGTAAGGAAATTGGTTTTACAAGAATAATCTTGAAATCAGGAAAAATGAAAGCTTATTTTACAGATGATAAAGATTCTCCTTATTTTGAAAGTCATCAATTTTCAAAAGTATTAGACTTTTTAAAAAACAACTTTCATACTACCCAGATGAAAGAAAAAAATGAAAAATTATCTTTTGTAGTAAAGGGGATTTCAGGGCTTGATAAAGCCATTAGTTTATGTAATAAAATTAATTGGAACGAATCGCCTCAACAGGATCCAACCGTGATGCCGAAAAGGCAGGAATAATACCACTTATCACACCAATTATTGCGGAAACGGAAAGCCCAAGAACAATATTTTGAGTTGTTAAATTCAAATTAAAATCGAGCATTTTTCCTGCAACAGTAGCTAAAGCCCAAACAATGGCTAATCCAAAAACTCCTCCTAACACACACAAAAAGATAGATTCAAAAAGAAATTGAAGAAGAATAAAAATATTTTTTGCGCCCAATGCTTTTTGGATGCCAATAATTTTAGTTCTCTCTTTTACCGAAACAAACATAATATTTGCAATTCCGAAACCCCCAACCAAAATGGAAAAACCACCTATAATCCAACCTGCAATTCCAATAACAGAAAATAATTCGTCCAATCCTTGTTTAATTAAACTCACTTCATTCATGGAAAAATTATCATCTTCCATAGGGCGAACTCTTCTTATGGTGCGCATAATTCCTCTTATTTCATTTTTCAATTCTTCATTGCTTACCCCTTCAAGCGCGCTTACCATAATTATGGGGTTGCTTATTCTTTCGTTTATAAATCTTTTTGCAAACCAGTAGGAACACAAGACTCCATTATCTTGTGAGTTTCCTGTGATACTTTCTCCCTGCTTTTCAATAAGTCCAATTACTTTTGCATTTATGCCAGAAATCTTGATTGTTTCTCCGACAGGATTAAAATCGAAAAGAGCTTCTGCCACATTATGCCCAATTAAAACAAAGTTTTTTCCAGAATTCATTTCGCTTTGGGTGAAAAATCTTCCCTTTTCCATATTGAAAGACAATATTTGAGGAAACTCATAAGTGATTCCGCTAATCTCTACATTTTCCAAAACATTATTTCCGTTTTTTACTGTTCTTCGGCCTTCAAAAAGAAAGGCAATAGAATTAGAATTTGTACATCTTTCTTTTATTTGTTTGAATTCCTTATAAGTAACTTTTGGTCTTTTAAAATATTTCCACCATTGGTATTCGCCCGACCCCCCCCATGGCCATTTTTGAATATACACCACATTTTCGCCTAAGGATTCCACACTATCACGCACATTTTTCTCCAGTGCATCAACAATAGTAAAAACAGAAATAATAGCAACAATCCCTATGGTTACTCCTAATAACGACAGAAAGGTTCTCAATCGATTATTTACAATTGCTTGCCAGGAAAAACGTACTGCTTCCGAAAAAAGTCTAATATACATAGATGGTTTTAAAAAGTTCAAATTTACAAAATTTTTGAGTGAGTTAACAATTGTGTAAAAGTTATTAACACTTCTGATATTTTGCATATTTATACTTGAATATTGAATAGGATTTGGGTAAAATTGCACTTAGAGATGACAGGAGAAATAATCATAAAAAACGCTCTTATTTCAGTATTCCATAAAGATGGATTGGGCGCGATTGCACAAAAATTAAAACAGCTTGGCGTAAATATTTACTCAACAGGAGGAACTCAGAAATTTATTGAAGATAAAGGGGTAAGCGTAAATAAAGTGGAAGATTTAACCTCCTACCCTTCCATATTAAGTGGGCGAGTAAAAACGCTTCACCCAAAAGTTTTTGGCGGCATTTTGGCAAGAAGAGAAGAAGAAAATGACCAGTTACAATTGGCAGAATATGACATTCCAGAATTCGATTTAGTAATAGTGGACCTCTACCCTTTTGAAAAAACGATTGCATCTACTACTGATAATAAGGAGATTATTGAAAAAATTGATATTGGTGGAATTTCACTAATTCGGGCAGCTGCAAAAAATTATAAGGATGTAGTTATTGTTTCAGAAATGAGTCAGTATGATGAATTGTTGAAAATTTTGGAACAAGGTAAAAGCACAACATTATCACAAAGGAAAGAGTTTGCTACTACTGCTTTTAATATTTCATCACATTATGATACTGCTATTTTCCATTATTTCAGCAATAATGATGATGTTTTCAAGCAAAGTATACGAAAGAAAAAGAAATTGCGTTATGGAGAGAATCCCCATCAGAAAGGAATATTTTTTGGGAAGATTGATGATTTATTTGAGCAAAAAAATGGAAAAGAATTATCCTACAATAATCTTTTAGATGTTGATGCGGCTGTGAACTTGATATCAGAATTTAACGAATGTACTTTTGTAGTTCTGAAACACAATAATGCTTGTGGACTTGCAAGTAGAACAAAGTTGATTGACGCTTGGAAAGACGCACTTGCAGGAGATCCAGTTTCAGCATTTGGCGGAGTAATAATTACAAATCGTGAGGTGGATTTAGAAACGGCAAATGAAATTAGCAAGTTGTTTTTTGAAGTTATTGTCGCTCCCTCATACAATGAGGACGCCCTCAAAATTCTTTGTCAAAAAAAGAATAGAATTGTATTAGTTCAAAAAGAAATTACATTGCCTAATATTCAGTTTCGTACTGCTTTAAATGGGGTTTTGTATCAGGAAAAAGATGTGAAAACTGATAGCGTATCGGAGATGAAAATAGCAACTAAAACTACACCAACTGATAAGCAATTTATCGATCTTGAATTTGCATCAAAGGTTTGCAAACACACTAAATCGAATACTCTTGTTTTTGCTAAGAATAAACAATTATTGGCTAGTGGAGTTGGGCAAACTTCAAGGGTTGACGCCTTAAAACAAGCGGTGGTAAAAGCCAATAACTTTGGATTTGATTTAAATGGAGCGGTTATGGCTTCTGATGCTTTCTTCCCATTCCCCGATTGTGTGGAACTGGCAAATAATGCTGGAATAAAAACAGTTATTCAACCAGGAGGATCAATAAAAGACCAGCTCTCCATTGACTATTGTAATGCAAATAACATGAGTATGGTGATGACAGGGATAAGACATTTTAAACACTAAAAAATAAAACTATGGGCTTTTTTGATTTTATGACAGAAGAAATAGCAATTGACCTTGGCACCGCTAATACTCTAATTATCCACAAGGATAAGATAGTGGTTGATGAGCCATCTATTGTTGCAAGAGATATTCAAACCAATGAGATTGTCGCCATTGGAACAAAAGCACAACAAATGCAAGGAAAAACGCATAAAAATATTGAAACTATTCGTCCTTTAAAGGATGGAGTGATTGCGGATTTTCAATCTTCAGAACAAATGATAAGAGGGTTTATAAAAATGATTCCAAGAAAAAGATCTTTGTTTTCTCCTTCACTTAAAATGGTTATTTGTATTCCATCTGGGGTAACGGAAGTAGAAAAAAGAGCTGTAATTGATTCAGCTGAACATGCCGGAGCGAAAGAGGTTTTTTTGATTCATGAACCAATGGCGGCTGCAATTGGAATAGGCATTGATGTATTGGAACCCAATGGAAATATGGTGATTGATATTGGAGGTGGA
The DNA here is from genome assembly GCA_950069165.1 of uncultured Flavobacteriales bacterium. Classification (GTDB taxonomy): domain Bacteria; phylum Bacteroidota; class Bacteroidia; order Flavobacteriales; family BACL11; genus DUAL01. Next base: position 4,366 of record CATMIT010000009.1, on the reverse strand, counting down.
ACAACTGAAATTGCTGTTATCTCATTAGGAGGAATTGTTACCGAAAAATCAATCAGAATTGCTGGTGATGAATTTACCGACAATATCAAAAATTACATGAAAACAAGGCACAATATTGCAATTGGCGACACTACTGCTGAAAGGGTAAAGATAAATGTGGGTTCAGCACTTACCGAATTGGATGAACCACCCGCTAATTATCCTGTTCATGGTAGAGATTTAATGACAGGAATACCAAAAGAAATTGTGGTTACTTACAAAGAAATAGCTGCAGCAATGAACAATTCTATTGAGCAAATTGAAGAGGCAATAATGAGTGCCCTTTTTAAAACACCGCCTGAACTTTCAGCTGACATCTACAATACAGGACTTTACTTGACCGGTGGCGGTTCAATGCTCAGAGGGCTTGACAAAAGAATCTCTCTGAAAACTAAATTACCTGTTTATGTTGCAGAGGATCCGCTAAGAGCAGTTGCCAGAGGAACGGGAATTGCCTTAAAGAATATTGAGAAATTTCCTTTTTTACTAAAATAAAATTGGTTGATGTATGTACAACCTAATTCGGTTTGTAAAAAAATATCATTTCATACTTTTATTCCTTCTTATAGAAGGTTTTTCTGTTTTTCTTTTAGCTACTAACAACCACTATCAGGGAAATAAAATAAACGCTTTCAGTCAAAAGTATGTTGGAAGTTTACATGCTGGACTGTCTAATATTTCTGATTTTTTCAAGCTTAAACAAACTAACAAATTCTTGGCTGATGAAAATGCAAAATTGCATTCGCTTTTAGAAAAACAAAGTATTTTGAGCAATGATTCTTTAATTTTTGAAGCCACTTTATTCAAATATCAATCGGCAAGAGTTATAAATAATTCAGTTCATAAAAGCAATAATTATCTAACGCTCAATAAAGGTACGCGCCATGGCATAAAAGAAGGAATGGGTGTGATTACAGAAAATGGAGTTATAGGCATTATTCATTCTGTCTCCGATAGATTTTCACTAGTAATTTCTGTTCTACATCAAAAATCAAGCATTAGTGTAAGGTTAAAAAATGAAATGTTTTTAGGGAGAATGCTCTGGAGTGGGTTTGATTACAGAAAAACTACTATTGACGATATTCCAAATCATGCAAATTTAAATATTGGAGATACCATTATAAGCAGTGGTAATTCTGCAATTTTTCCGGATGGAATAATAATTGGTAAGGTGATTTCCTTCCAAAAAATTCCAGGGGATAATTTTTATAAAATTCAAATTCAATTCTTTGAGGATTTAAATCGAATCCATTATGTATATGTTGCTGAATCGCTAATTAAAGATGAAAAAGAGTTGTTGGAATTAAACGCAAAAGATGATTAAACAACTTTATAAATATTTTTGGCTAACGCCCATTTTTATCTTTATTCAGGTTTATATACTAAATCAAGTATTGTTTAACGGCTACATCAATCCTTATTTTTATATCATGCTGATTATTTGTTTGCCCCAAATAACACCTAGATGGTTCTTGCTTACTTTTGCATTTTTATTAGGGGTTTTTCTTGATGTTTTTGAAGGGTCTATCGGCTTTCATTCCACCGCTTGTGTAATGATTGCTTTTTTAAAGCCTGCTTTTGAACGGATTATTATTCCTAAAAATACAATAAGCGCAGAGCAGGACTTATTTTTGCAAAAATTAGGTTTTAAAATGTTTTCTGTATTTGCATTTATGTTGATTTTTATTCATCATACAATTTTGTTTTTATTAGCTCATTTTAAACTAGCAACATTTATAGATATTATTGGTAAAATAGCGCTAAGTAGTTTTATAACATTTGTAATTATCCTTGTTTGCCAGTTCTTTTTCTTTAATTCTGATAGGCGAAAATGAAAGTCCACAATAACAGAAAATTTATTGTAAAAGGAATTTTTATTTTTATTGCATTGGTTTTTCTGTGCAAGCTTTTCTACATACAAGTTGTAAATGATAAATATAAATTTTCAGCAAAAAATAATGTATTACGATATGATGTGAAGTATCCTGGAAGAGGATTGTTATATGATAGAAACAATCAGCTTTTGGCTTATAATGAGGCCTCATACGACTTGATGATTGTACCAAGGGAAGTTAAAGAGGATATCGATTCTACTTTGCTAATCAATTTGTTAAAAATTTCATTAGAAGAATATTCTGAAAAAATAAGAACAGCAAAAAAATATTCAAAGTATAAAGAAAGTGTATTTGTAAAAAAGATTGATGCAAAAACCTTTGCTACATTACAAGAGATGCTATATAAGTTCAAAGGCTTTTTTGTTAGAACAAGAAGTACCAGAAAGTATCCTATAAATACAGCCTCAAATGTTATGGGTTATTTAGGAGAGGTGAATAATAAAAATATTTTAGATGATAACTATTATACAAGTGGAGATTTGATTGGAATAAGTGGAGTGGAAGTGGCCTGCGAACAATTATTAAGGGGAGAAAAAGGAATGGAATTGGTTTTGGTGGATGTTCATAACAGAAAAAAAGGAAAATTTAATGAAGGAAGATACGACACAAATGCCGTTTCAGGAGCAAATATCACAACTACTATTGATGCTGATTTACAAAAATATGGCGAGCGTTTAATGCAAAATAAAATTGGGAGTATAGTTGCAATTGAGCCCTCAACTGGTGAAATTCTAACATTGGTGTCTTCTCCTACTTTTAATCCTAACGCTTTAACTGGGCGAAATCGGTCATATAATTTCAATCAATTATTATTAAATGAAAATAAACCCTTATTTAACCGAGCCCTTTTGGGGCAATATGCGCCAGGATCCACTTTCAAACTGATTAACGGGTTAATCGCTTTACAAGAAAAAACACTCAAAATTTATTCTAATTATAGCTGTATTGGCAGTTTTCAGTACGGAAACGATAAGATGGTGGCTTGCCATGAACATAGCTCACCGCTTAGCTTGAAAAAAGCAATTGCAATATCTTGTAATGCATATTTCTGTAATGTGTTTCAAAGCTTTTTTGATAAATATCAAAACACAGAAATTGCTTATAATACTTGGTATAATCATATAGCAAGTTTTGGGGTTGGACAATGGATGAATAATGACTTTACTTCAGGGAAAAAAGGACTTCTTCCTAAAACAGATTTTTACGATAATATTTATGGAAAAACTCATTGGAACGCAAGTACCGTTTTATCGCTTTCCATTGGACAGGGCGAACTTCTACTCACTCCAATTCAGATGGCAAACATTACAGCAATTATTGCAAACAGAGGGTATTATTTCACCCCTCATATTGTAAAACAAATTGGAGAGGAAAATATAAGGGATGAGCAATTCATAAAGAAAAAATACACTACAATTGACCCTATTCATTTTGGAAGTATTATTAATGGGATGCAAATGGTTTTGGAAGATGAAGATGGTACTGCTAAAAATTGTAGCGTAGAAGATTTGGATATTTGCGGAAAAACTGGTACAGCACAAAATACTTCTGGAAATGCAGAGGACCATTCCATTTTTATTGCTTTTGCTCCAAAAGATAATCCAAAAATTGCTATTGCAGTATATGTTGAAAATGGAGGATGGGGCTCAACCTGGGCTGCTCCAATAGCAACACTTATGATTGAAAAATATTTAAGAAATGAAATAAGTAATTTGTATTTAGAAGAGTTTATACTAAAAGGAAACTTAATAGCAACCCAATGAGAAGGGCAAAAAGAATATTTGGAAATGTAGATTGGACAATTGTATCCATGTATTTGTTGCTACTATTTTTTGGATGGATAAATATTTATGCCTCACAATATAATGATGACCAAACTCTTCTTTTAGATTTTTCACAAAGACATGGGAAGCAATTAATTTTTATTACAATTTCCTTATTTGTTGCCTTTATTATTCTAATAATCGATTGGAAATTCATTGAAGCATTTTCCAATATCTTATATGGGGGAATTATCATTCTATTGATTATTTTATTGATTACAGGAGAACAAACAGCCGGTGCCACATCATGGTTTAATATAGGAAATTATAAATTTCAACCATCAGAATTCGCAAAATTCATTACCATATTAGCACTTGCAAAATACTTAAATACACATAACATAAAAATGCAGGCATTCTCCACAAAACTAAAGAGTTTCATTATTATCTTAGTGCCAATGCTACTTATTATTTTACAAAACGATTTAGGAACAGCCCTTGTTTTTCTTTCCTTAATTCTTTTGCTTTACCGTGAAGGACTCTCTGGAAATATCTTGATTTTAGGTCTTGTTGTATGCATACTTTTTATTGTTACTCTTTTAATAACCAAATTTGTATTTAGTGGAATTTTAGTGGCAATTGCATTTCTTTTATTTCTATTTTCAGGAC
>CATMIT010000008.1 GCA_950069165.1 uncultured Flavobacteriales bacterium | reverse complement strand
AACTCCTGAATAATCCCAAAATTAATTGCAATAGCTATAAGTGCAGAAATGAAAGTTGTTATTAAAAAAGCAATGGCGCCAAGCTTGAGTGTTTTTTGCTTAAAGTTGGTTGTAGCAAAAACGATAAACATAAGCAGTAATGGTAGCTTCTGGAAAATCCATGAACTATTCTCATGATTATCGCCCCACAACATTGCAAGGCCGTAATAACTAATTAGTGCTAATACGGCTAACATCCATTTGCTTGAAATTATTTGTTTTAACTTTTCATTAACCCCTCCTTCAAAAATCCAAAGTAACGCAAGAAACCCCATAATTATTCCACTTGCAGCTATTGAGGTAGGAATTGCAACCCCTAATAAAACAAAGAAAAAAGTTTGAAGTTTTTTTATAATCTCTCTCATTTTATTTAACGGAAGTCCCCGCTAATATATTATCATATCGCTTTTTGTCCTTTAAAACCTTTATTGCCTCCTCCACATCTTTGTCAAATTGAAGTGTTGCAATAATCCTGCCTTTTTGATAATAATATCTACTTACAATTTCGCTTGTGATTAGCTCTTTAATTTCAGATTTAAATTTATTTAAATCATCTTTTTTATTCACTTCTAATTTTGCAATTAGAGCATTATATTCAGTAGCTATTTCCTTAAAATAAAATTCTTCCTCAGCTATTTTTTTTAGCTTCTCTACTACGTCTTCCGTTTCAGTAGTATATTCGTATTCTTTATCTGATAAAAAAGATTGAAAGTCAACAAAATTTTCATCTGAAAATTGAAATTTATCAGCAGAAGCTATGCTGTCATGTGAAAAACGATAATCTGTCGCATAATCAAAAATTAATCTTTTTCTAATTAAGCTAATGGTAATGTTTCCGATTTTTTCTTGTTCTACTTCAATGTCTGGCTCAATTCCTCCTCCATCATATACCGTTCTGCCGTTTTTGGTTTTAAAAGCCGTTTTCAAAGAATCTTGAATTTTCCCAACACTACCATCCTCATTTCTATTGGAATAATCTCTTGCCTGAATACATCTTCCACTGGGGGTATAATATTTAGCAATGGTTACTTTTAGCTGAGTATTATAACTAAGTTTTCTGCTTTGTTGTACTAGTCCTTTTCCAAAACTCCTGCTTCCAATTATTACGCCTCTATCTAAATCTTGCATTACTCCCGATACAATTTCAGATGCAGATGCCGAACTTTGATTGATTAATACGACTAAGGGGGTCTTCGTATCTTCTGCTTTTTGAGTTGCTTTATACACTTTTTCCCATTCTTTTATTTTACCCTTAGTGCTTACAATTTCTTCTCCTCCTTCCACAAAAATATTGGAGATATTTACCGATTCGTTTAAAAGACCTCCAGGGTTTCCTCTTAAATCTAAAATTAAGCCTTTTAATTCTTGCTCTTTTTTAAGATTTACTAATGCCTTTTTTATGTCTTTTCCGCAATTTCGTGTAAAACTTCTAAGTTTTATATATCCAATTCCATCTGCAACAAAACCAGAATATGGAACACTTTTTACAGTTACCTTTTCTCTGTCAAAACTTACTTCAAAGGGCTTGTCTTGGTTTTTTCTTTCCATAAGCAGGGTAACAGATGTGTTGGGTTGGCCTTTCAAAACTTTACTTACATCTTCAGTCGTTTTCCCTTTTGCTGACACACCATTTATTTCCAGAATTTTATCGCCTGCCATAAGCCCAGCCTTTTGCGCGGGGAAACCCTCATAAGGTTCATTGATAAAAACATAATCACCCCTTTTTGTAATTATCGCACCTATTCCTCCGTATTGCCCAGTTGTCATAAAACGAAAATCTTCAATTTCAGATTCAGGAATGTAAGTGGTATAAGGATCTAATGATTTCAACATGGCATCAATACCTTTTTTCATTAATTTTCCAGGATCAGTTTCATCTACATAATAGGTATTGAGTTCTTTGTAAAGTGAGGTGAAAATATCTAGATTCTTGGCAACTTCAAAATAATTATCGGTGAAACTAACCGATAAAAATGAAGCAATAATTACAGTAATTGCAACTAATGTTATTTTAATTTTTTTCATAATTTTCATATTTATGGCACAGGATCGTAGCCGTCACCTCCCCAGGGATGACATGTTAAAATTCTTTTTATTGTATAGTATCCTCCCTTAAAAGCACCATGTTTATTTATAGATTGAATCCCATAATCAGAGCATGTTGGGGTGTATCTGCATTTTGGTGAAAAAAGTGGAGAAATCATTACTTTATAGACTTTTATAATGGTAACAAAAATATAACTTATTAGTTTTTTCAAAGTTGTTTTATTAAACGATTTAAAACTACATTTATTTCCAGTTCCACTTCTTTATTTTTTATAATATTTGATTTTAAATAAATAATTGCAAAAATAATTTGTTTCTCTTGTTTTGACAAAGCTTTATATAAAGTGTGTTTCTGCTTGCGATAAGCTTCCCTTACTAACCTTTTAAGCAAATTTCTTTGATTAGCTTTGGCTATATTTCTTTTTGGGATGCTTATCATGATTTGTGCAGGAAATTCTGGATTCCCCTTTTGTGTTTTCCAAATTACCGCAAAACTTCCTTCCTTAAAACTCTCTCCTGTTGCGAAAAGATTGTCAATTTGTTTTTTACCACAAAGCCGCTCTTGTTTACTAAAAGTTTGCATGGGGGTAAATTACTAATTTCTGAGGACAAAAAAAGGAGCAATTGCTCCTTTTTTTAATTTGATTTTTTGAGAATTATCTTTTTCTTTTGTTGGATACTTTTATGTACTGATCAAGCGCCATGGACATAGATGGTGCTTTTTCATTTGGGGCATCAATATCTAAAATTAGTTTATAATCGGCTACTGATTTTGCGGTAGTTGGCCCGAAAGCTGCAATTCTAGTATCCTTTTGCTTAAAATCAGGGAAATTCTTATAAAGGGAAGTAATTCCTGTTGGGGAGAAAAATACCAAAATATCATAATACACATCTTCCAAATCTGATAAATCAGAACAAACCACTTTATACATTACGGACTTGGTGAAATTAATTTCATTGCTTTTCAAAGTATCTACAATCCTTTCTTTTATAAGGTCAGAACACGGTAAAAGAAACATGCATTCCTTGTGCTTTTTTAAGACAGGAATAAGCTGAGAAAACATTTGCTCGCCTGTAAAAACTTTTCTTTTTCTGAAAGTAATAAAGTTTTGAAGATAGTATGCAATGGCCTCAGAAACGCAAAAATATTTCATGGTTTCAGGAACTTTTATCCTTAATTTCTCACACATCATAAAGTAATGATCCATGGCGTTTTTGCTGGTAAAAATTACCGCATCATGATTCAAAATACTTATTTTTTGCTTTTTGAACTCTTTGGTGCTTATCTCTTCAACATGAATAAAAGGAACGAAATCAATTTTTAACTTATGCTTTGATGCCAAGCTAAAATAAGGAGATTTACCATTTTCTGGCTTTGGTTGTGAAATAAGTATTGATTTTACCTTTTTCTTTCTTCCTTCCATGGTGTCTTGATTTTTATTTTTATTCTAATAGAATACCGCTTTGGTAAAAACTAAAAGTGGTAAAATTTCAAGGGTGCAAAGATACAGAAATAAATAATATCTGGAAAGCCCAAAGCCTCCTATCCCTATTTTCCATAGCCAGAATATTTTAATCCCTAAAAATAGGACGATAATTACTACTGAAAAGGTGATTAAAATAGGGCTAGCACTAATGGGAGAAAAAAATAGGAATACTATAATAGGAAAAAGGATAATCCCAATCACTCTATCGAATAAAAAGGAAAAATATACTCCCAATTTTGCTAAGGGTTTTAGCAAAAAAATATGCCCTAAAAGACGAATAATAATGGATTTTGATAGAAAATAAATGGCAGTAAAAATAATTACATTTAGGAAATCGGGGAGACTCAAATTAATGCCAAAAATAGTTTTTGCTAGGAACAAGCTAATGTTAATCAGCATTATGGTGGTTAGCAGAAAAGTGGCTCTTTCTGTAAATACATTTTCTTCTTTTAAGTACTGATTAGCATATCTTTGAGCAAAAACACTAAGAAACAGTTGTTTTGTAAATTTCTGGTAAAAGGCTTTTAGCAGTGCTATTAGAAGCAAATCAAAAGTGAGAATAATAAAAAATGTATCGCTATAAGTCAATTTTAGTCTTTTTATATATTGCAAAGATATGTTTTATGATAGCATTAACAATCTTATTAAAAAAGGTATTTTTGCCAAAAAAATAACAATATTATGTCACAAGATTTATTTCAGGCACCCGATTATTTTCAGTTAGATGAATTACTAACTGAAGAACATAAATTAGTTAGGGATGCTGCAAGAGAATGGGTAAAAAGAGCCGTATCTCCAATAATTGAAGAGGCTTGCCAAAAGGCAGAATTCCCTAAAGAACTAATAGGAGGATTAGCAGAAATTGGCGCTTTTGGATCCTATATACCCACAGAATATGGAGGTGCTGGGCTTGACCAAATTTCTTATGGGCTAATAATGCAAGAGTTAGAGAGAGGAGATAGTGGGGTGCGTTCCACAGCTTCTGTGCAATCTTCACTAGTGATGTATCCAATCTGGAAATACGGAAATGAAGAGCAAAGACAGAAATATTTACCAAAATTGGCTAGTGGAGAATGGATTGGCTGCTTTGGGTTAACAGAGCCTGATCATGGTTCGGATCCTGGGGGAATGACAACCAATATAAAGGACATGGGCGATCATTACCTTTTAAATGGAGCTAAAATGTGGATTTCGAATGCTCCATTTGCGGATATTGCAGTGGTTTGGGTAAAAAATGAAGTAGGTAGAATAAAAGGCATTATTGTAGAAAGAGGAATGGAAGGATTCACAACTCCAGAAACGCATGGAAAATGGAGTTTACGTGCTTCAGCGACTGGGGAATTGGTGTTTGATAATGTGAAAGTTCCTAAGGAAAATATGCTACCCAATAAAGATGGCCTATCAGCTCCACTAGGTTGTTTGGATTCTGCTAGATACGGAATTGCTTGGGGAACTATCGGTACCGCAATGGATTGTTACGACACAGCATTAAGATATGCAAAACAAAGAATCCAGTTTGGAAGACCAATTGCTTCTTTCCAATTGCAACAAAAGAAATTGGCTGAAATGATTACTGAAATTACCAAAGCACAACTACTAACTTGGCGTTTAGGCGTTTTAAGAAATGAAGGAAGGGCAACTACCGCACAAATTTCAATGTGTAAGCGTAACAATGTGGAAATGGCTTTAACTATTGCGCGTGAAGCCAGGCAAGTATTAGGTGCTATGGGCATTACGGGAGAATACCCAATTATGCGACATATGATGAATTTAGAATCAGTAATTACTTATGAAGGGACCCATGATATTCACTTGCTGATTACTGGAATGGATATAACGGGCGAAAATGCTTTTAAATAGGATGAAAAATACATTTAGAATTATTGCATTTCTAGAAGGAGTATCTTATTTACTTCTTCTTTTTGTTGCCGTACCTATTAAATATAATTTGGGCGACCCTGCTTATGTAAAACTATTGGGAATGCCTCACGGATTGCTGTTTATGGCTTATTTGGTATTGGCTTACTTATTAAAAGATGATCAAAAATGGGAAAGGAAAACTTTTCTAATTATACTAGCCGCATCTGTTATCCCTTTTGGAACCTTTTATATTGATAAAAAGTTTTTAAGGAAATAATTATTTCAATAAATTAGCCGCCTCCAACAATTTCTTATACCAAGCCTCTCCATATTTTCGGATAAGGGGTTCCTTTAAGAAAGCATAAACAGGAATTTCTAATTTACTCCCACATTCACAGGCTGGTTGACAAATTTTTATGTCTTCATAGTTTACCACATCAAAATCACGATACTCTTTTATTCGTATTGGAAACAAATGACAAGAAATAGGTTTTTTAAAATCTGTTTCCCCGTCCAAATAGGCTTTTTCAATAGAACATAAACTTATTCCCTTTTCTTTTATAACAAAAGCACATTCTTTCTTTTTTACTAGTGGAGTGGTCAAATCTCCATCTGCATCATATACTCCAAACCCCTGATTTTCTACTTCCCTAACCCCTTCTTTTCGCATATAAGGTTTTACTTTTTCGTAAATATCTTCTAATATTTTCTCTTCTTCCTTTAGTAGTGGCGCACCAGAATCTCCTTCCACACAACAAGCTCCTTTGCATGCATTTAAATCACAAACAAAGTGCTTTTCAAAAACATCCATTGAAATTATTTTGTCCTGAACTTGAATCATGGCACAAAAGTACGCTTTTGAGAATAGAATTTATATTTTTGTAGCATGGCAAATTATGAAGATGTTTTTAAAAAAGTAGTGGCGCATGCAAAAGAGTATGGATTTGTATTTCAATCCTCCGAAATTTATGACGGTCTGTCAGCCGTATATGATTACGGCCCAAATGGAGTAGAATTAAAAAACAATATCAAAAACTACTGGTGGAAATCAATGGTAAATATGCATGAAAATATTGTTGGATTAGATGCTGCCATTTTCATGCACCCTACTACATGGAAAGCCTCTGGTCATGTGGATGCTTTTAACGACCCTTTAATTGACAATAAAGATTCAAAAAAAAGATACAAGGCGGATGCGCTTATTGAAGACCATATTGCAAAAATTCAGGTAAAAATTGAGAAGGATGTTGTAAAAGCTGCCAAGCGTTTTGGGGTTGCTTTTAATAGGGAAGAGTTTGTTTCTACCAATGGTAGAATTTTAGATAGGCAAAAGAAAATTGATGAAATAAATAATAAAATGAATGCCGCTCTTTCTGCAGGAAAACTGGAAGATGTAAAATCTTTAATTAAAAATTTGGATATAAAATGTCCTGTTTCGGGCACTAATAATTGGACGGATGTTCGTCAGTTTAATTTGATGTTTAAAACCAAAATGGGAGCAACTACTAACGGCTCTTCTGATTTGTATTTACGACCAGAAACAGCACAAGGGATTTTTGTAAATTTCCTGAATGTACAGAAAACAGCCCATATGAAAATTCCTTTTGGGATTGCACAAATCGGAAAAGTGTTCCGTAATGAAATTGTAGCTCGTCAGTTTATTTTTCGAATGAGAGAATTCGAACAAATGGAAATGCAATTTTTTGTTCGCCCAGGAGAGGAAATGAAATGGTACGAATACTGGAAAGATTTTCGTATGAAATGGCACCAAACACTTGGGATGGGAGAAGAAAACTACCGTTTTCATGACCATGAAAATTTAGCACATTATGCCAATGCGGCTACCGATATTGAATTCAAATTCCCGTTCGGATTTAAAGAGTTAGAAGGAATACATTCGCGTACTGATTTTGACTTAAAAGCACATCAAGAACATTCTGGGAAAAAATTACAATATTTTGATCCTGAGTTAGGGGAAAGTTATGTGCCTTATGTAGTAGAAACATCCATTGGTTTGGATAGAATGTTCCTTGCTGTTTTAAGTCATTCTTTCCGTGAAGAAAAATTGGAAAATGGCGAAATTAGAGTAGTACTTAAAATTCCAGCAGCTTTAGCGCCAATAAAAGCAGCTATTTTACCCCTTACTAAAAAAGATAATTTACCCGAAAAGGCAAGAGAAATAATGAAAAAATTGCAAGTAGATTACCATTGCCAATATGAAGAAAAGGATTCTATCGGAAAAAGATACAGAAGACAGGATGCAATAGGAACGCCTTTCTGTATTACGATTGACCATCAAACTTTAGAGGATAATACCGTAACTTTTAGAGATAGAGATACTATGGTGCAAGAAAGAGTTTCTGTAGAAAAACTACATTCCATTATAGCAGAAAAAGTAACTATTGGAAAATATTTAGAAAGCTAGCTTACTTTCCGTTAAAATCGGACATGGTTTTTGTAATCCCAATAGTTGTAAATGCCTGAATTATTTTAATGGCTTGTTCTATCCTTTCAGTTAGTTTTTTGCTATGCTCCAAAGTCCAATTATCCAAAACATAATTGGCCTGCCCACCTGTTGAAAAATCATTTCCAACTCCAAATCTTAACCTAGCATACAGATGATGGCCAAGTACAGCCTCAATATCTTTTAGTCCATTATGCCCTCCATCTGATCCCTTTTCTCGTAATCGAAAAGTGCCAAATTCAAGAGCAGTATCGTCCGTTACAATTAATAGATTTTTAATCTCTACTTTGTGCTTTTGTAACCAATAATTTACTGCTTTACCACTCAAATTCATAAAAGTTGTTGGCTTTACAAGATGCAAAGTTCTACCTTTAAATTTTACAGTGGCTAAATGAGCGTGTTTGTCGGGGGTAAAAGAAATATGGGATGCCTGACAAAGGGCATCCAATATTTTAAATCCTATATTATGACGAGTATTTTCGTACTCCTCACCAGGGTTACCTAATCCTACGATTAAGTATTTCATTTTTATTCAGCAGCTGGTTTTTCTTCCGCACCTGCTTCTCCTTCAGCTTTTTCTGTTGCTTCCGCTCCCTTTACTACTGCTCCTTCTTCTCCTTCAGTAATTTCTCCTTCTTCTCCTTCCAATTCTTCTTCCGCTTCTTCCTCAATTATAAGTTCTCTTGCCGTTCTTACGCCTACAACTACTGCATTGTCAGGAGCTAAAAATGAGTATTTATCCACTCTCAAATCCTTGATAAAAATAGACTGACCTATTTCTAAATCTTCAATGTTTATTTCGATATATTCTGGCAAATTGCCAGGGATAGCTCTTGTTATAATTTTTCTTCTTCTAAAAGATAAAACCCCACCATTTCTTATCCCAATAGACATTCCTTCCAAATGAACAGGAATAGTCATGGTAACTTCTTTATCATCAAAAATTTGTAGAAAATCTAAATGAAGTAACTTATCGGTTACCGGATGAAATTGAAGATCTTGCATTACTGCCCGACATTTTTCTCCTTCAATATCTAATTCTACAATAAATACCTCTGGGGTGTATACAAGATTTCTAAAGTCATTTTCATGAGCATAGAAACACACTTGCTTTTCTCCCCCGTAAAGTACGCATGGTACATTACCCTGATTTCTTAGTGCTTTAGAGTCTGTTTTACCAGTTCCCTTTCTTAATTTTGCACTAATTGCTAGTGTTTTCATTTTTAAATTTGTTTTTGGTTAGTTATTAATTTAACAGATAAAATTCTCGCTTATCGATTTTTTATCGTGTATTCTTTTTATGGTGTCGGCAAAAAGAGCTGCTACCGAAATTTCTTTTATTTTACTACTTTTATGTTCTCTTGGGATGGTATCGGTAACTACAATTTCTGTTAGCTGTGAGTTTTCTAATCTTTCGTATGCATTAGCAGAAAAAAGTCCGTGAGTACAAATTGCCCTTACACTACTTGCCCCTTGATTTATCATTAAATCAGATGCTTTTGCAAGCGTGCCTGCCGTATCAACCATATCATCAATCATTACTACATCTTTCCCTTTCACATCTCCAATAAGCATCATTTTGCTAATTACATTTGCTTTTTCTCTGTGTTTGTAACAAATTACTACCTCCGTATTTAAAAACTTAGCATAGGTATTTGCTCTTTTCGAGCCACCCATATCAGGGGAAGCAATGGTAAGATTTGGCAAATTAAGGCTCTTGATATAAGGAACAAAAAGGGTTGATGCGTAGAGATGATCGACAGGAACTTCAAAAAATCCTTGTATCTGGTCGGCATGTAAATCGATAGTTATTATTCTGTCAACCCCAGCAGCAGTAAGTAAATTTGCAATTAATTTGGCGGCAATTGGCACTCTTGGTTTCCCTTTTTTATCTTGTCTTGCAAAGCCAAAGTATGGCAAAACAGCAACTATCGAATTGGCTGATGCCCTTTTTGCTGCATCAATCATTAATAATAATTCCATCAAATTTTCGGCAGGAGGCATGGTAGATTGCACGATAAATACATCCGACCCCCTTATGGTTTCGTCAAAGGATGGCTCAAATTCTCCATCTGCAAACTCAATAACCGATTCGTTTCCTAATTTCACTCCCAAACTTTCTGTAATTTTTTGGGCTAAATTTCTGGATACACGTCCGGAGAATATTTTTATTTTTGTTTCCAAGGTTTTACTTAATTTTTCCTCTTAAAAATGGGCTGCAAATATAGAATTATTGCATCATTTTAACTAATTTTTATTAAATAAAAGATAAATGATTGTCTATCTGAATGGGATTAATTATTTTCGCCAACCATTTGCCCAGATGGCGGAATTGGTAGACGCGCTGGTCTCAAACACCAGTGGGGTTAAACCCGTGCCGGTTCGAGCCCGGCTCTGGGCACAAAGCCCTCAATTTAGAGGGCTTTTTATTATATTGCAAAACTTATGGAAAAACAACAACGATACGACAATGCATACATGCGAATGGCATTGGAGTGGGCAAAACTATCTTACTGCAAACGCAAACAAGTTGGGGCACTGATTGTAAAAAATCAAATGATTATTTCAGATGGGTATAATGGAACACCCTCTGGATTTGATAATTGCTGTGAGGATAAGGATGGGCAGACGCATTGGTATGTATTGCATGCAGAGGCAAATGCAATACTTAAAATTGCTGGTTCTAATCATGATTGTAGTGGGGCAAGCCTTTATTTGACCATGTCGCCATGCAAGGAATGTAGCAAATTGGTGCATCAGGCGGGCATCAAACGATTGGTTTATTTAAATGGCTATCAAGATTCTTCTGGATTGGAATTTCTGGAAAATGCGGGGATAGAAATAAAGAAATTGAAATTCTAAATGAAAAAAATATTTAAAAAACAATATCAACCAATTGCTTTCTCTATTGTTTTAATAATTGGTGTGTTAATTGGTAATTTTATCAATAACCCGGAAGAGGGGAATAGCAAACTACAAATTCATCAGAGTAGTAAAATCAATACCATTTTACGGCTAATTCAAAGGGATTATGTAGATACCATAAACCAAGCACAATTGGAAGAAAGTGCGGTAAAATCTATTTTGAAAGAGCTGGATCCGCATTCTACTTATATAAAAAAAGAGCGTCTACAAACGGTAAATGAAGATTTAGAAGGAAGCTTTGGCGGAATTGGTGTGGAATTTAATATTCAGCAAGATTCTATTGTGGTGGTGTCACCAATAACCGGTGGGCCATCAGAAAGGCTGGGGATAAAATCAGGAGATAGAATTGTGGTGGTAGATGAGGAAAATGTTGCTGGAATTGGCATAGAGAACAAAGGTGTGATTGACAGATTAAGAGGAAAAATCGGTACAAAAGTGAGTGTAGGGATAAAACGAAAATCTGTAAAAGAGCTATTAGAATATCGCATTACAAGAGGTAAAATTCCACTATACAGTTTGGATGTAAAACTGATGCTGGAAGATGGGATTGGATACATCAAACTCAACCGATTTTCTGGTACTACCACTGATGAATTTTTGGATGCAGTACAATCGCTTTTAAATAGTGGGATGGAAAATCTGATTCTAGATTTGAGAGGCAACCCTGGCGGATATTTAGGGGCGGCCATTAATATAAGTGATGCCTTTTTAGGTAATGGGGAAATGATTGTGTTCACAGAAGGGAGAAAGAGAAAAAGGCAAGAATTTCATGCCAATAAAAAGGCTTTGCTCACAAATTGTAAAGTAGTGGTTTTGGTAGATGAGGGCTCGGCTTCTGCCTCTGAAATTGTAGCTGGGGCTTTGCAAGATAATGACAGAGCAACTATTGTAGGTAGAAGAACTTTTGGCAAGGGATTGGTACAAGAGCAAATAGAGTTGTATGATGGCTCGGCTGTTCGGCTGACCACCCAGCGCTACTACACCCCAACCGGTAGAAGCATACAAAAGCCATACGAAAATGGTAATGATGATTATTTTATGGAAGTGCATGAGAGGTTGAGAGATGGCGAAAAGGATAGCTTAACCATTGAAGACTCTCTAATTTTTACCACCCCAAAGGGGAAAATAGTATATGGTGGTGGTGGTATAACGCCTGACTTTTTTGTGCCGACTGATATCACTTTGGACAACAAAAAAATAAGTGTGTTTTTTAGCAAGAATTGGATTTTTGATTTTTGTTTTGATTATGCCGATAAACACAGAGAAAATTTTACAAAAAAGCAACTTTTAAAAAGAGATATTTATTCTGCTTTTGTAAGTTTTGTAAATACTAAAAATGCAGAATTTGTTTTTGATTTGAACCAAAATGAAAGGAACTACCTCATTAAACAACTAAAAGCCAATATTGGCAGAAACCTTTGGGGGAATGAAGTTTTTTATAGCATTTTGTTGCAAGATGATAGATTTGTGGATAGGGCAATAAAAGAGTTTTAAATCGGTTTCAATAGTATGAAAAAACTACTTATTCTATTATTTGCTATTCCATTAATTGGGTTCCCACAACAAGAAACTAAAAGAGAATATTATGTTAGTGGAAAATTATTATCTATTGTAAATTACAAAGATGGAATTAGAGATGGTGCTTGCAAATACTTTTGGGATTATGGCGCATGGGTAATAAAATCAGAAGTGAATTATAAAAATGGTAAAATGATAGGTTTAATGAGAACTTATCATAAAAACGGCCAAATAGAACATGAAGGAAATTACAAATACACTGAAAAGGAAGTGTATAGTAGAAAAGATGGGGTATGGAAAACCTATTATGAAGATGGAAAATTAAGAATGGAGTCCATCATTAAAGATGGCATACAGGGAGACTGGAAATCTTATGATACAGATGGGGAACTACAACCCATGACAGGAGATGGTTGTTAAAGGACTATCTTAAAAAAACCCTACTCTACGGTAATAGATTTAGCTAAATTTCTTGGCTGGTCCACATTGCAGTTTTACTCCTGATTTTTATGAGAAATCACAAGATAAAAATCAGAACATAATAGTTTGATTCCAAGCAATCTTATAATTTCTTCATATAATACTACTATCAAAAAAAGTGGAGGAAAGAAACTAAAATAATGAGATGCATTATAATTAATTTTTTCTTCAATAATCTCTAAATGATTTTTCTTACAAAGATTTTTAAATCCTATATAATTACACTTATGGTAATAGGATTTCCACCCCCTAGCTCCTTTTTTCGACCAAGGTAAAAATGTCTTTAATGCTATTTCTTTCAGGTCGTGTGATAAGATTTGATTTAAGATAGAAAATGGATGCAAATTAGATGGCTGTCGGCAAACAATAATACCCTTTTCACTAATTAATCCCTTTAACTTCTTGAAAGAACCAAAATTATCTTTAATATGCTCCATTACCATATTTAATAATATTAAATCATATTTTTCAGTTGTTTCAAAACTTTCTAAATCTGTTACCTCAAAGTACTCAAATTTTATTTTAGTTTCTTTTAAATTAATAGATTGGTCAGGATCTATCCCATGCAAAATAATATTATATTTTTCTTTTACTTGTTTCTTGCATACTGGCCTAACATTACAGCCAACCTCTAATACTTTTTTAATGTTATTCTTTTTAAAAATAGTATCAAGCTCCTGATTTATGCTATATGGTTTTTCCCGATAGTTATTTACAAAATCAGCAAATTTCTTAAAACTCCTTAGCATTTTTATTTGGGTTTATTCCACAGTAACACTCTTAGCTAAATTTCTTGGCTGATCTACATTGCAATTTCGCATTACAGCAATATGGTAAGAGAGCAATTGCAAAGGAATGATTGAGAGTAGTGGCATCAACTCCTCAAAACAAGCAGGAATTTCAATACAATAGTCGGCTAATTCTTTTACAGTTTTATCGCCCTCTGTTACAATAGCAATAAGGCGGCCACCTCTTGCTTTTACTTCCTGTATGTTGCTTACTACTTTTTCATAATTTCCTTTTCTGGTGGCAAGCACCACAATAGGCATGTGCTCATCAATAAGCGCAATAGGGCCGTGCTTCATTTCTGCTGCTGGGTAGCCTTCCGCATGAATGTAAGAAATTTCTTTTAGTTTCAGTGCGCCCTCCAAAGCAACTGGGAAATTGTATCCCCTTCCCAAATACAAAAAGTTAGTAGCATCCTTAAATTCAGCAGCAATTTCTTTTATCAAATCATCTAATTCCAATACTTTCTCTACCTTTTTAGGGATGAGTTCCAATTCAGTAATAATTTGTCTGTATTCCGTATTGGTGAGTGTGCCTTTTTCTTTGGCAATCCTGAGTGCCATAAGGGTAAGTACTACCACTTGTGTAGTGAATGCTTTGGTGGATGCTACTCCAATTTCTGGGCCGGCATGGGTGTAACTCCCAGCATCTGTTAATCTTGGAATGGAAGACCCCACTACATTACAAATCCCTAAAATAGTGGCTCCTTTTTGTTTGGCAAGTTCCAAAGCTGCCATAGTATCTGCCGTTTCTCCCGATTGGGAAATAGCTAAAACCACATCTTTTTCAGTTATAATTGGGTTTCTGTATCTGAACTCGGAAGCATATTCCACCTCCACAGAAATTCTTGCCAAGTCTTCAAACAAATATTCTCCAATAAGGCCAGCATGCCAAGAAGTGCCACAAGCCACAATAATGATCCGCTCAGCATTTAGTATTTTCTTTTCATAATCCAGAATTCCCCCCAAAGTTATCTCCCCTGTTTTAGCATTTATTCTCCCACGCATGGTATCCAAAATACATTTGGGTTGCTCAAAAATTTCTTTAAGCATAAAATGCTCAAACCCTTCCTTTTCAATGGCTTCCAAACTAAGTTCTAATTCATCAATATAAGGTGTTTTTATTATGTTAGAAATGGTTTTTATTTCTAAGGCCTCCTTTTTATTTATTCTGGCGATTTGCTCATCTTCCAAATAAACTACATTTCGGGTATACTCTACAATTGGAGTGGCATCAGAAGCCACAAAATACTCTCCTTTCCCTATGCCAATTACCAAAGGACTTCCTTTTCTGGCTGCAATTATTTCCTCATTATTTTCTTTATCTATAACCAAAATAGCATATGCTCCAATTACTTCATTTAGCGCCAAACGAACCGCTTCAAACAAGTTTACCTTTTCGTTTTTCTTAATTTCTTCAATTAAGTGAACAAGCACTTCCGTATCAGTTTCGCTTTCAAATACATGCCCCCTTTTTATTAGTGCTTTTTTTAAGGAATCATAATTTTCAATAATCCCATTATGTATAAGTGCCAAATTGCTATCGCCTGATTTGTGAGGGTGTGCATTTAGTTGATTGGGGACACCATGGGTTGCCCAACGCGTATGGCCAATCCCTATATTCCCCTTTACATTTTTGTCCTTTACAAAATCTTCTAAATCGGAAACTTTGCCGGCTTGTTTGTAAATATTTAATTGCTTATCAGTTGTAATCGCAATGCCAGCACTATCATAGCCCCTATATTCTAATCTATGAAGACCTTTTACTATAATGGGATAGGCCTGCTGGCCACCTACATATCCTACAATTCCACACATTATAAATCGGTATAAATGATATTGAAACTAACTTTATCTTTTATTAAAATTGTTCGATTAGCATTTACTGCCCCGCCAGCTGCCACCAAATACAATTTGTTGGTATAGTCCTCATTATTTAGTAATTGATGAAAATACCTTGTAATATTGAAAGTGTATTTGTCATTTTCTAATTTGCCACCAAAATGCTCTTCTCCTTCTACAATGTAATCAATCAAGAAGAAGTCTTTCCCTTGCTCATCTACTCTTACCAAATACATTCTTCCATGAGGGGAGAAATCAGCAGTATCCAAGCCGTCTAAATCAAAACTAAGGTTAACTCTATTGATGGCTTTATTTTTGAAAAATGTTTTTAGTGTATCCAAATGCTGTATTTCAATTACTGTTTTGTAGCCCGCCATGGATTGCACATAAGTATTTGTGGAAGTGTCAGCTTGATTGAATAAATATGAAGTGTCTTTTTCAAAAAGATTAATTCTGGCCGCATCTCCTGTAAGAGAAAAATCTAAGCTTAAAGAATCTACATTTGTGCTATGATAATAAATACTGAGTTTAGAATTAGCAGAAGTTGGACTGAAATAAGCAACAACACCATCATTATCACTACTTGCACTTACATAAAGCCCTTTAAAAAATTCTACAAATTGTGCATTATCTTCCAAATTGGATGTTCCTGATTCAATTAAAATCTTATCTCCTAAAGAAATATCTAATTTCAAGCGTAAATGAGGTGCTTTCATTTCTCCTCCAACCATTACGCTATCTTCCGTATTTACAGTTGTGGGTTGGGAGTAAATAGCATTTGACACACAAGTTACATCTTGGTTGGAATAATAAACGCTATCCTTATAAATAGATTCGCTAATTTCATACACTATAATATTTAAGACATCATTTATTCCATAACTTCCAGTATAGGATAATCCTAAAACTACCGAATCAACTGTTAAACTATCTAAATAACTCCCTACATCTACATTACTAAATGGAAGCATAAATTGAGTGGAAAATGCTGCTTGATTATAGCCAAAAATAGGATCATTGATTTCTCCTAAAAGCAAAGTAGAAGTTTCATCTGTTCTTAATGTATCTTCCGAAATAGTGCTTAGTTTTAGGTTGTTTTTTTTTGAAGTTAGCAATACACTAATACCATCAGACGGTGGCTGCACTTCAAGGCCAATTAAGTTTGGATCGGTACAGGAAAATATCAGTAAGGTAGCACAAAGGCAAAAAGTGCTTATGTATTTGTTCATTTATCTAATCCGTTAATTCTAGCTCACCATCCTCCACTTCTTCATAAAGTTCTTCATAAAAATCGGCATAAGCACTGGCATACGCTCCATCTTCCCCACCAGGATGTGTCATTTTTGGCTTTCCAGAAGCATCAATGTGTTTGACAATTCTTTTGTCAATCTTTTTCCCTACCTTAATTATGGCATCAGCATAATCAATGGCAATTTTATTAAGAGATAAATAATCTGGGGTTTGCAAGCCTTCAACATCCTTTTTATTTAAGGTGCTTTCAAACAAAAGTTTTTCAGCCATCTCCTTATTGAGTTCTCCTGGGAAATCGGTATCATAAACGGAAAATATTACTTTTGAATTATTAAAAAGAGGATCTTCATTGTATAGTTTTTTGATGTAAAGTGGAACCAATGCCGAAATCCAACCATGACAATGGATAATGTCAGGTGCCCATCCTAATTTTCGAACAGTCTCAATAACCCCCTTGCAAAAGAATATCATTCGCTCATCATTGTAGGAAAAAAACTTCCCATTTTCATCATGAAAATATTTCTTTTTTGGGAAATAGTCTTCATTATCGATAAAATATACTTGCATCCTGGCTGATTGAATAGAGCCCACCTTAATAATAAGCTGATGGTCAAAATCGTCAACAATCAAATTCATTCTTGAAAGACGAATTACTTCATGTAATTGATGCCTTCTTTCGTTTACCACACCATATCTTGGCATAAAAATTCGAATGTCTTTTTCATCCTTTTGTATTTGCTGAGGAAGGTGTCTGCCAATTAATGACATCTCAGTTTCTGGCAAATAAGGATAGATTTCCTGTGATACAAATAATATTTTTTTCTTTCCCATAATTCTAATTCGGTATGCAAATTTACGAAAATATATGATTTTTATCAAGCAATTGCTTTAGTTTTGTGTTCTAATTTTAATTTGCTAGATGCTCATATTCAATACAAAAAACGATTTATCTTCCTATCTTTCCTCTTTAACGGACCCCTTAATTGGATTTGTGCCTACAATGGGCGCTCTGCATGATGGTCATTTAGCGCTTTTACGAAAGGCAAAAAAACAATGCTCTCTTGTGGTTTGCAGTATCTTTGTAAACCATACTCAATTCGACAGTAAAGAAGATTTTAATAGTTATCCTAATACGCTTTCTTCCGATATAACGAAACTGGAAAAGATAAATTGTGATTTGCTTTATGTTCCGGATGTTTCTGATTTATACGCCATTGATGAAAAAGCAAAACACTTTAATTTTAATGGATTAGATCCCCAAATGGAAGCTAAGTTTCGCAAAGGTCATTTTGATGGTGTAGCAACTATAATTGAGAAGTTTTTTAATATTATAAAACCACATAAAGCATACTTTGGACAAAAAGATCTGCAACAGCTTTTAGTAGTAAAACAGCTCACAAAACAGCTTAATCTTCCCATTGAAATTGTTTCTGTACCAACAATACGAGAAGAAAATGGTTTAGCTATGAGTTCTAGAAATAAATTGCTTAGCCCTAAACATCTAGAAACCGCCTCCATGCTTTATAAGTCCTTGGAATTCTGTAAAGCAAACAAGGGTAATTTTTCGATTACTGATTTAAAAAATCGTATCAAAACACAATTTTCAGAACAATTAGAGGTTGATTTAGAATATCTTGAATTTGTAAATTCAAACAGTTTGCAGACGATCTCTGTCTTTAAAGAAAATGGCGATAACGCAATATGTATTGCCGCTTTTGTAGGTAGAGTGCGTTTAATTGATAATATTATTTTTTAGTTTTACCACATGGGAAATAAAAAGATTGCTTTATTAAATGTTATTAAGTATGCTGTTTCTTTTGGTTTTGCTTTTGCAATTATTTATATCCTATTTCAGCATCAAAATCCTGTAAAGCTCTTTGAAGAAATAAGGAAGGTAAAAATGGAGTGGGTTATTTTGTCTATGGTTTTTGGAGCTTGGGCTTATATAAGTAGAGGGCTCAGATGGATTGTGTTAATTGATGCTTTGGGTTATACGTCTTCAAAAATAAACAGTATTTCGGCTGTTTCAGTAGGATATTTTACAAATATGTTTATCCCAAGAGCTGGAGAAATATCAAGATGTACAGCATTAAACAGGGTGGAAAAAATACCGGTTGACAAACTTTTTGGAACCATACTTATTGAAAGGGTTATCGATTTTATTTTCCTTATTGGCCTTATTATTCTTACTTTTTTCTTGAAATTAGATGACTTATTAAAATTTTTCAGCACGCTTCAGGAACATCAAACAGATACTGATATAGGGAATAATAAAATTTTAATATTGTTAGGAGTGGTTACTATTGTGATTATTGGATTCTATCTTTTAAAAAAATGGATGAAGAATTCCGTTTTCTACGAAAAAATTATTTCGTTTATAGAAGGGCTGAAAGAGGGCTTTAAAAGCATCAGAAAGATGAAAAGAAAGTCAGTCTTTTGGATACATACTTTTAGTATCTGGGTTATGTATTTTTTAATGACTTACGTCTGTTTTTTTAGCATGATTGAAACATCCAATCTAAATGTTGGTGATGGTTTGTTTCTATTGGTACTTGGTGGTATTGGTATGGTAATTCCAACCCCAGGAGGGATTGGTTCTTATCATGCCATTGTGATGATAGGATTAGCCGTTTTAGGAGTTGGTTTTATTAATCTTAATCCTCCTGAAGGCGAAATTAATCCCGCTTTAATATTCCCTACGGTGGTACATGTTGCACAAACATTAGTGGCCATTATTATGGGTCTGGTATCCTTATTAATCTTATTTTTAACCAAAAAGAAAATCCATGTCACAACTCTATAATTTAAACCAAAAAATAATCTCTTTACAAGAGTTAAAATCTAGAGTAAAAAAATGGAAAGCCAACAATGAAAAAATTGTTTTCACAAATGGTTGTTTCGATATTATGCACAGAGGTCATGTGGAGGTATTGGCAAAAACTGCTGACTTAGGAGATAAGCTTATTCTTGGGCTTAATTCTGATAGTTCTATTAAAAAATTAAAAGAGGAAAATCGGCCAATAGTGGATGAAAAATCAAGGGCCCTTTTGCTTGCAGCATTTTCATTTGTTGATGCTATAGTTCTTTTTTCGGAGGAAACACCCTATGATTTAATTGCAGAGATAAAACCTGATATATTGGCAAAAGGAGGGGATTATAAAATTGGAGGAATTGTAGGGCATGATATTGTGCAGCAAAATGGAGGAGAAGTAATTACCATTCCACTTACAGATGGATGTTCCACAACCAATATTATCGAAAAAATAAAGAATGACTAAAAAAGTTCAATCGGCATTTTTTTGTCAGAATTGTGGAACACAATCTCCAAAATGGTTGGGCAAATGCCCCCAATGCAATGAGTGGAATACTTATGTGGAGGAAATTATAAAAAGAGATGAAAAAACTAAAAGCTGGAGTGGGAAAAATAGTAAAACAAACACCCCCTCATTAATTTCAGATATTGATTTTACAGATGAAAATAGATTTGTTACTCCTGACAATGAATTAAACAGAGTATTGGGTGGTGGTATTGTTCCGGGTTCACTTGTCCTTTTGGGTGGAGACCCTGGAATTGGAAAATCTACTTTGCTTTTGCAATTGGTATTGCAAATGAAAAACAAAAAAGTGCTCTATGTAACGGGGGAAGAGAGTGAAAAGCAGATAAAGATGCGAGCTGAGAGAATAAATGAAAATTCCGAAAATTGTTTTATTTTATGCGAAACTTCTATTCAAAACATTTTTCAGCAAATAGACAGGTTACAGCCCGATATTTTAGTAATTGATTCGGTTCAAACCCTACATACTTCCTACATTGACTCAACCCCAGGGAGCGTTTCTCAAATTAGGGGTTGCACAGGCGAACTTTTGAAATTTGCAAAAGAAACGGGAACGGCTGTTTTCTTGATTGGGCATATTACAAAAGACGGATCTTTGGCTGGGCCGAAAATCCTAGAACATATGGTAGATACGGTTTTGCAATTTGAGGGCGATAGAAATCATGTTTATAGAATTCTGAGAACCATAAAAAATCGTTTTGGTTCTGCTTCAGAATTAGGCGTTTATCAAATGGGGCAAGGCGGATTACGGCAAGTATCAAACCCAAGTGAGATTTTAATTTCTCAAAGAGATGAGCCAACAAGTGGAGTGGCCATTTCTGCAACTATGGAAGGGGCTCGCCCTTTGCTTATCGAAATTCAATCTTTGGTAAGCTCAGCAGTTTATGGCACGCCCCAACGCTCCGCCACTGGATATGATGGCAAGCGATTAAATATGCTTTTGGCGGTTCTGGAAAAAAGATGTGGATTCCGCCTTGGCGCAAAAGATGTTTTCCTCAACATCACTGGCGGTATAAAAATTGATGATACCGCTACCGATTTAGCAATTATTTGCTCTGTGCTTTCCTCTGATAAAAATGTGCCCTTGGGAATGGAGATTTGTTTTGCTGCTGAAATTGGCCTTTCAGGAGAATTGCGTGCAGTAACACGAATTGAAGAAAGAATTTTGGAAGCAGAAAAATTGGGCTACAAACAAATCGTTATTTCAAAACATAGCAAAGTCAGTAAAAAAGATTTCAAAATAGAAATAAAGCAATGCGGAAAAATTGAGGGAGTTTTTCGTTTATTCTTCTAGTAAATCGAAT
Organism: uncultured Flavobacteriales bacterium; assembly: GCA_950069165.1. Taxonomy (GTDB): domain Bacteria; phylum Bacteroidota; class Bacteroidia; order Flavobacteriales; family BACL11; genus DUAL01. Next base: position 6,209 of record CATMIT010000008.1, on the reverse strand, counting down.
AAATCATCCAAATTAGGCGCTAAAATAATTTCGATTCTTCTGTTAGCCGATCTGCCTTCTTTTGTAGTGTTTGTGGTAAAAGGCACATATTCCCCCCTTCCGGCAGCAGTAAGCTGAGTGGGATTTAAATTAGGATTGCTCATCAGCACTTTTACTACAGCAGTTGCTCTTAACACGCTCAAATCCCAATTGTCTTTTACTTCTGATTTCCCGCTTAATGGAATACTATCGGTATGTCCTTCAACTAAAATTTCTAAGTCTTTTTGGCCAGCAAGTGCAGCTGAAAGTTTGTTTAAAGCCGATACTCCTGCCGAACCAACCGCATATTTCCCAGAAGCAAAAAGTAAATCTTCTTCTAAGGACACATACACTTTTCCGTTTTTTTGCACCACTGTTAACCCTTCCCCTTCTAGGCCAATTAGCGCTTTGGATATTCTTTGTTTTAGAGCAGTAACCATGGAATCTTTCTTATTTATAATGGATTCCAATTCTGCAACCCTTACTGAGCGATCCTCTAATTCTTTTTGGGCATTTTCAAGTGCCAATTGCTTTTCTGTAAGAGAATTGGATAGACTATTCAAATCATCTTCTTTGGCTAGAAGATCGTTTTGTGCTTTTTCTAATTGCTTTAAAAGTGCTTTTGTTTCTTTGGCTTTTTCCGCCATATTCCTAGTATTTTTACTTGCCAGCAAATCATAAGCACTACTTAATTCATCATAAGAATTTTGCAACAGCACTAATGCCTTCCCATTCTGAATAGAATCATTTCGCATGGCATCTAATTGTTTTCTAATGTTTGCAATTTCTCCTTCTAACTCCTCTACTTTTTCGCTTAAAGAAATAATTTTTTTATCCTTCTTTACAATTTGTGCTTTTGCATTATCATACTGAGTATGTAATGCATTGTGCATTTTTGGGGTAACGCATGAAGAAAGAATTAGCAAAATAGAACAAAGAAGAACGATTGTATTTTTCATGGGGTTCTGATTTTCTTTTTAGATTATCAAAACTACAAATACGCTTTCCTTTTTTTTGGGGTAAATTATTTACTTATTAACAGAAAATTGAGAATAAAAAGGATTAAAAGTCCAACTCCACTAAAACAGGGCAATGGTCGGAATGGAAGGCTTGGCTCAATATTGCCGAACGGCTTAAATGGGCAAGTAAATTTTCACTTATCATATTATAGTCAATGCGCCAGCCTAAATTTTTGGCTCTTGCATTAGCTCTATAACTCCACCAAGAATAATTATGTGGTTCAGGATTTAAAGAGCGGAAACTATCTACAAATCCACTTGCAATAAACCCACTCATCCACTCTCTTTCTTCTGGCAGAAAACCAGAGGTGTTTTTATTTCTTTGTGGATTGTGAATATCAATGGCTTTGTGGCAAATATTATAATCCCCTGAAATAATCAGTTTTGGAAAATCTTTTTTTAGTGTATTTATATAAGTTTGAAATTGGTTTAAAAATTTCATCTTAAAGGCCTGTCTTAAATCCCCACTGCTTCCAGAAGGGAAGTAAGCACTCATCACTGAAAAGCCATCAAAATCTGCCCTGAGTATTCTCCCTTCAAAATCAATTTGTTCTATACCACAACCATATTCTACATGTTGTGGCTTTGTTTTTGTTAGAATTGCCACACCGCTATATCCTTTTTTTTCGGCCGAGTTCCAAAAGCAGTGATAACCTAAATCAGTAAAAATGCTCTCATCAAATTGCTCAGAATTGGCTTTTATTTCTTGCAAACAAAGCACATCCGGATTTGTAGCTTTTAGCCAAGAAGCAAAATCTTTTCTAAGTGCCGCCCGAATCCCGTTTACATTATAGGTCAATATTTTTACCATTTATTTCAAATAAAATTTGCTTGTTCCGGCCAAAAACCCATCTATATAAACCTCCGTAATATATTCGCCTTCCTTCAGAGGATTCCTTCTTTTAAAGTCAATACTAAAAGGTAACTCCTTATTTTCATATTGGAATTTCTTTGAAATAGAATATTTTAATTCTCCTTGTTCTGTCACAAAATTTTGGGTTCGACCGCTATTAATAAGTAGTTTTTGGTTTGGGCCGATAAATCGCAAGTAGATTGTTTTTGGTCCTTTTTCTGCAATAGGATTATATTCAATATTAGAGGTTGTTCTTATCATTATTACTTTGGATGCTTTGAAAGTTTCCACTTCTTTTCCACTATTTCTGTATTTTAATGTCTCTACCAAAATATCGCCAACTTCAAGCACAGAGCCCTTATTTACTTTATCGATTAGCTGCTGATTTTCTTTATTTAGCTTGTAGTTTTTCCAGTTAATATTCTTGTTTATCTTTATTACGCTATCGTTTTCGTTATGGAGTTGTACATTGATTGTATATAAAGAATCAATATCAGCAAGGTATCGAATGGAGATACTTCTTAGGATTTCCATTTTTTCTTTGGCTATTTTCAAATCCTCTTTTGTTCTTATTAAATTTCTGATTTCTGCAATTTGCGAACGAATAGTAGAATCCCTATCTCCTAGTTGAATATTTAAATCGCCATATTGTTCCAGCAAATTATCATGCTCATCAATTAGGTCGTCCAAATCATCACGCAAAGCATTTTTCTCCTCAATAAATTGCATTTTTATGGCTTGTTGTTTCTTTGTTTTTTTCTCTTGTAAAAAAATAAAAACGATTAAGGCCACTACAATAATTAGCAGAATGTAAAGCCCTTTTCTTTTTGGCTTTTTTTCTGGAGAATTACTTTCTTCCATCAATTATTTCTTTTTCTTTTTTGGTTTAGCTTTCTTTGCTTTTGGCTTTTCTTGCTCTTTCTTTTCCTCTTTCTTTTCTGGTACTTTGCTTTTTTCATCTACATAGTTAAGCCGCAATTCGGAAAGCATACCATCCAAAATCTTTTCTAGTTCCTGGGGTAAATTCCCTTTTGTTTTTTCTTTTAGCATTGCCATAAGGTCAATGGTTTGGCTTGCATTTTCCAGATTTCGATTCATTTGCCCTGTCGAGTCGGCAATTTTACCCAGCCCTTGCATGGCAGAGTTGTGGAACATGTAAAGCAATTGCATAAATAACTGATCGTTTTTGTCCATTATTATTTTTGGTTTTTGGTTTTTCAAAAGTAATATTAATTAATTGTACCATCCTAACTTCTTGATTTTTTTCTACCTTTGTGAGTTAATCTTAATTTTGTAATAATTATGAAAAAAATACTTCTTATCATCCATTTGGTTTTGCTAACAGTAACCCTAAAAGCACAAACCACTGCAAAGGACTTTAACAGAAATGATTGCAATGGAGTGAACCATCATCTGTTTAGTGAATTGGATAGTAATAAGGTGGTAATTCTTGAATTTTTTATGTTGGCCTGCGCTTCCTGTATTTATGCGGGGCAAGATTTGAATGCCATGCATATACAATTGGATAGTGAATTCCCTGGCATGGTTTATTTCTATAATATGGGTTTTGATGATGCTTATTCTTGTAATGACATCTCCAATTGGGTGACTGCTAATGGTTTTAATTCTACTCCTTTCGATTCTGGAGCTTATCAAGTGGCCTATTATGGTGGAATGGGCATGCCAACTATTGCTGTGGTAGCAGGGCCTTTGCATGAAGTTTTATTCTTGAAAAGTGGATTTAATACAAGTGATACCGCCATCATAGCAACTGCCATCAGAAATTTTTATGGTGTTTCAGCAGTTCAAGAAACTTCTGAAATTTTTTCTGCTGTTCGATTAAGCCCAAATCCTACAAGTGATTTTGTGAACTTAGCATTTCATCTGAAAGAGTCCTCAGCAATTAAAATAGAAGTAGTTGATTATTTAGGGAAAGCGCAAAAGGAAGTGGTAGAAGCTGATTTTGGTACAGGTGATTTTAATCAAAAAATAGAAATTTCCTCATTAGCTAATGGAGTATATTTCCTGCGAATTCAAAGCAATAGCAAAGCAGAGTATTATAAGTTTACAAAGGTAGATTAGCATCCAATTAAATTTTAACCCCATTAAAAAAATAATAATGAATAAGATTTTTTGTTTTTGTATAGCTCTTTTAATTTCATGCCTTTCTGTTTTAGCTCAGAATCCACTTCATATTCCGGACACTCTTACAGGCCCTATCTATAATTTGACGGTAAAAGATAGTAGTAAAATATTTTTCCCTCCCAATGTTACCCCAACTTATGGGATGAATGGAGATTTGTTAGCTCCTGTTTTAATCATGAATAAAGGAGATAATATTACTTTAAATGTAATCAATGAGTTAAATGTAAGCACGACTATGCATTGGCATGGGTTTCATGTTAGCCCACAAAATGATGGCGGACCTCATCAGATTATTAATCCTGGAACAACTTGGAGTCCTAGCTTTAAAGTACTGAATGATGCAGCAACTTATTGGTTTCATCCGCATCTTCATGAAAATACTGAGCGCCAAGTAAATAAAGGTTTGGCGGGGATGATTATTATTCGTGATAGCATTGAGAGCACTTACGATTTACCCAGAAAGGATGGTGTGGATGATTTCCCTCTAATTGTGCAATCCAAAGCTTTTGATGTACTTTATCAGTTAGCTCCTTTTAATTCTTATGATAGCATTATTATGATAAATGGAACTATTGATCCTTACCTTCAAGTTCCAGCACAAGTAATAAGGTTGCGTTTGTTAGCCGCTGCATCTACCCGTAGCTTTAATTTTGGTTTGGAAGGGAACATACCCTTTTATCAAATTGCCTCTGATGGTGGCATGCTCGATCAGCCAGTTCAACTTACACGCCTTAGATTATCCACTGGGGAAAGGGCGGAAATACTTATTGATTTATCTGCCTTGCAAGGACAAAGTCTTTATTTAAAAAGTTATGCCTCAGAATTTCCAATTGGAATTATAGGAGCTGCCCAAGTAAGTTTAAACGATACGCTTCCCGGCTATTATACCAATCCTTTGAATGGAAATGACTATAATTTATTAAGGTTTGATGTTACGGCTCCTACTCCAAATCCTGTTACCACTATCCCCAATAGCTTTGCTCCTTTAAACCCTTGGCTGGAAAGTCAGGCAGATATTAGCAGAGATTTGATTTTTTCCTTGGATACCCTTATCCTTTTGTATTCTCCAGTGGAAGGGCCATTTTTAATCAACAATCAGCCCTTCCATATGGATTCTATAAATATTCATTCCTATTTGAATAATATAGAAATTTGGCGATTGATAAACACCACTGATGTGGCACATCCTTTTCATATTCATGATATACAATTTTACATTTTAGATATTAATGGCAACCCTCCACCGCTTGGGCAACATGGGCAAAAAGATGTAGTGCTGGTGCATCCTAATGATACCGTGAGGTTTATTACCCAATTTGAAACTTTTGCCGATAATAACGAACCTTATATGTATCACTGCCATATTCTTCATCATGAGGATGAGGGGATGATGGGGCATTTCTTGGTTTTAGATACTAACGCTTTGGTCATTGAGGAGTTAATCGCCTTGCAAGAGATAACATTATTCCCCAACCCTGCTGCTGATTATTTATATTTTGACACTAAAAATTTGAAGGAGAAAGGAGATTTTCACATCACCCTTTACAATGTGTTAGGACAAGAAGTGAAGGCTAGTATTAGGCATGAAAAAGAGGGAATACTCAAAATAGATATTGCAAACTTTGAAAGTGGTATCTACTCCCTAACCATAAAAACAGCCCAAAGAAAATACCAGGGGAAGTTTTTAAAACCATAAGAATTTTTACTTATAAGCAGATTTCTCAATAAAAGAGGAATCGCTTAAAGCATGTAAAAAGGCAATAAGATCTTGCTTTTGTGTTTCGCTTAATGTGAATGGTGTGATGATAGAATCTTTATTGGGATGCGATTTTCCCCCACTACTATAATGGTCTATAACTTCCGATAAAGTTTGTATGCTACCATCATGCATATAAGGGTAAGTAATGGCAATGTTTCTGAGTGTTGGTACTTTGAAAACCGCACGATCTTCTTCTACGGCCAGAAGGCTGCGGAGAACGGTCTGAACCTGAACCTGAACCCCCTCGGCCGGCTGGAGGTCAGCAGTTATGGCTCCAACGCTTTCGAGGCCAATGCCACGGTCAATGACGGCGCCTGGCATCACGTGGCCTTCACCAGTGACGGTAACAGCAGTGCCGCCCTTTACGTGGATGGCGTATTGGCCGGCACCAACGGCAGCTGGGGGGTTAATACCA